>DATNRE010000601.1:0-8010 GCA_036703685.1 Candidatus Obscuribacterales bacterium | reverse complement strand
TTAGAAAATATCTATGCCCATATTGAAGATATTAAAGGAGCAACGCGCAAGAAATTAGAGGAAGGAAAACCGGATGCGGATCATTCTCAAATCTTAGCGCGAATTATTCAAGATGTCCCCTTAGAAGTGGGTTTAGAAGATTTTAAATTACAAGGGTTTGATCAAGCTAAAATTCAACGGATTTTAGAACATTTACAATTACAAACTTTTTTAGATAAAGTTAATCAAATTCAAAAACAATTTAAAGGAAATATTCAACCAAAAACACCGGAAACCTCAGTTGATACCGAGGAAGATACAAGTTTTTTTACCCGACAAGAAACCGAAATTTATCAACAACAAAGAATAGCAAATAATCCCGCATCTAAACTTAAATTGCGTTTAATTCAAACCCCGGAAGCCCTAAAACAATTAGTTGATATTTTACAAAATCATACTGATACTAATTATCCCGTGGCTTGGGATACGGAAACTACCTCTTTAGAACCTAGAAAAGCGGAATTAGTCGGAATAGGTTGTTGTTGGGGAACAGCGCCAACCGAGGTGGCTTATATTCCTTTAAATCATACCCAAGGAACCAATTTAGATCAAGCCGAAACCCTAGATATTTTACGTCCAATTTTAGAAAGCGATCGCTATCCGAAAACCTTTCAAAATGCTAAATATGATCGATTAATTTTTAGAGTTCATGGGATAGAATTAAAAGGTGTAGTTTTCGATCCTATGTTGGCAAGTTATGTCTTAAATCCCGAAAATACTCATAATTTAATTGATTTAACTCGTAATTATTTGGGTTCAGAATTAATCGCCCCCAGTTATAACGAATTAGTTCCCAAAGGAAAAACCATTGCAGATATTAATATTGCTCAAGTGGCGGAATATTGTGGAATGCAGGTTTATGTAACTTTTCAATTAGTGAATAAAATTAAAGCAGAATTTATAGATAAACCCCAATTAATGAAACTTTTAATAGAAGTTGAACAGCCCTTAGAACCTGTTTTAGCTGATATGGAATATTGGGGAGTGTATCTGGATATTGACTATCTACAGACCTTAGCTGAACAACTGGATAAACAGTTAGAAATCACCGAAAATCAAGCCTATCAAGTGGCGGGAGAACAATTTAATTTAGCTTCTCCTAAACAACTGAGTAAACTGTTATTTGAAACCCTAGAATTAAGTACAAAAAAAACCCGACAAATTAAAACCGGATATTCAACGGATGTGAATGTTTTAGAAAAATTACAAGGAGATCATCCGATTATTGATATAATATTAGAACATCGAACCCTAGCCAAACTCAAATCAACTTATGTCGATGCTTTACCTACATTAGTCGATACAAACCAACGCATTCATACCAGTTTTAACCAAACTATTACCGCCACGGGACGGCTATCTTCTTCTAATCCTAATTTACAAAATATTCCGATTAAAACCGAATTTTCGAGTAAAATTAGAAAAGCCTTTATTACTGATCCTAACTGGCTATTAATTTCGGCCGACTATTCTCAAATTGAACTGAGAATTTTAGCCCATTTAAGTCAAGAACCGATTTTATTAGAAGCCTATCAAAATAATCAAGATGTTCATACTGTCACCGCTAAATTATTATTTGAAAAAGAAACTGTTACCCCAGAAGAAAGACGGTTAGGAAAAACCATTAATTTTGGCGTAATTTATGGAATGGGGGCGCAAAGGTTCGCCCGCGAAGCTAAAGTTAGTAGTGCAGAAGGTAAGATATTTATTGAACGATTTAATCAACGGTATTCTGGAGTTTTTGACTATTTAGAACGGGTAAAAAAACAAGCAATTTCTCAAGGATATGTCGAAACTATATTAGGACGAAGACGTTATTTTGATTTTCAAGGAGAGAGTCTACAAACCTTAAACGGAGTTGATATTAATGAAATTGATTTAACCCAATTGAAGAAAAAAATAGGTCAAAATGATTCCCAACTCTTGAGATCCGCCGCTAACGCTCCCATTCAGGGTTCTAGTGCTGATATTATTAAAATGGCGATGGTACAAGTACATCAACTTTTAACCCAATATCAATCTCGATTAGTATTACAAGTTCATGATGAATTAGTTTTTGAAATTCCCGAAACAGAATGGGAAGAAATTCAACCCCAAATTAAGAATATTATGGAACAAGTTCTTCCTTTAAGTGTTCCTTTGGTTGTGGATATTCATGCTGGACAAAATTGGAAAGAAGCCAAATAAATTAAATACAGGACTGACCTATGTAGGGGTAATTCATGAATTAGCCCCACAGATAGAATTATATCCCAAAATTTGCGAAATTAATGAAATAGGAAGTGTTGTTAGGTGTTAGCCCTTATATCTTGGGAATAAGGTTTAATCACCCAATCACAACTTTTAAAACCATGAAAAAATTAGCTAAAAAACCCTGGCAAGTTGCTTTTATTCTCTATTTTATGTTATTATTTTTAATTGTAATTACAGCCAATGGGGGAAATTTACCCTACAATTTCTTAGGGAAAATTCCTAATTATGATATCTATGGACATTTTATTTTATATGGAATAGCCTCTTTTTTAACCCATTTAGCTTTGGGAGGAAAAAAGATTATAATTGATCAAATTTTCATTCCCCTAGGGCCGTTTTTATTTACCATCGTAACCATTGCTGAAGAAATCTCACAAATTCATTTACCTAATCGTACTTTCAGTATCGTTGATTTGAATGCAAGTTTAATTGGGATTATTCTATTTTATTATCTAGCAGAATTATGGATTTCTTATCATAAAAAAAGACTGCGGGAATAAAATTGCCCTTGCTTATTTAACTCAATTGTGAGAAGATTCAAAACATCCCAACTGGGGAATTTAGTTTTATTAAAATAGCATTATTCCTTAACCTCATGACCCATTCTAGCCCTATTTCTAATATTCCTGAGTCTACTTGGAGTCGCCCCATTGGTTTAGGGTGGGAAAAACCGTATACCGTCCGCTACGCCAGTAATTTAGATGATGGCCCTTGGCACGGAATGCCTCTAGGGGGGTTGGGTGCGGGTTGTATTGGGCGGTCTTCTCGGGGGGATTTTAACCTTTGGCATTTGGACGGGGGAGAACATATTTTTAAGACACTTCCCGCTTGTCAATTTAGCGTTTATGAAGAAATAAATGGCAAGAAAAAATCTTATGCCTTATCAACAGAATCCCCGGAAGATGGTAGTTTATCCGCTTGGAATTGGTATCCTAAAACTACAACTTCTGGAGAATCAACGGGAACTTATCATGCTTTATATCCTCGCAGTTGGTTTGTCTATGAAAATGTCTTTTCTGCTCAATTAAGCTGTGAACAATTCTCTCCCGTTTGGGCAAAAAATTATCAAGAAAGTAGTTATCCAGTCGCCATTTTTGAATGGACAGCCCACAACCCCACGGATGAACCGATTACCTTAAGTATATTATTAACTTGGGAAAATACTATTGGCTGGTTTACTAATACTTTATCCAGTCCTGAAGTCAAGGTTAGAGATGATGGAAGTCCGGTATATGAATATGAACCAAATTGGGGAAAAAGTACCGGATGTTGTAATCATTTAGTTGAAGACTTTCATCGGATTGGGTGTTTGATGACTCGCCTTAGTGTCAATGAAGAAATCCAAGAAGGAGACGGACAAATTGCGATCGCAACTATTACAAATCCCGCCGTTGAAGTGTATGATCAAACCCGTTGGAATCCGACGGGAAATGGGGAAGATATTTGGCAATGTTTCTCAGAAGATGGTACACTTTTAGACCAAGAAAGTGATCAACCCGCAAAAGAAGGCGAACGAATTGCGGTGGCTTTAGCGGTTAAATTTACTATTAGACCCGGGAAAACCAGAAAGATTCCCTTTTATTTAGCTTGGGATTTACCGATTACTCAATTTGCATCGGGAGTTAATTATTATCGGCGTTATACTGACTTTTTTGGTCGGAATGGTCGCAATGCTTGGTCAATGATTCGTACAGCGATGAAACATTCTGACACCTGGCGAGAAAATATTCAAGCATGGCAAAACCCCATTTTACAGCGTCAAGATTTACCGAATTGGTTTAAAATGGCACTGTTTAATGAGTTATATTTACTCACCGATGGGGGCGCAATTTGGAGCGCGGCGGATGAGCGAGATCCCATGGGACAATTTGGGGTTTTAGAATGTTTAGATTATCGCTGGTATGAAAGTTTAGATGTGCGATTATACGGATCATTTTCTCTGTTGATGTTGTGGCCAGAGTTAGAAAAATCTATCTTAATTGCCTATGCCCGGGCCGTTTCTCAAGGGGATGATACGCCCCGAATAATAGGTTATAACCAGGCTTCAGCGATTAGAAAAGCCGTGGGTGCAACCCCCCATGATTTGGGCGCGCCCAATGAACATCCCTGGGAAAAAACCAACTACACCAGTTATCAAGATTGTAATTTGTGGAAGGATTTACCCTGTGATTTTGTCCTGCAAGTTTATCGAGATTTTCTATTAACAGGGGCAACGGATTTTGAGTTTTTAAGCGATTGTTGGCCAGCGATGGTTGAAACCCTCAATTATCTAAAAACTTTTGATTTAGATCAAGATTCAATTCCCGAAAATAGTGGTGCACCGGATCAAACTTTTGATGATTGGAAATTACAGGGAATTAGCGCCTATTGTGGGGGGTTATGGTTGGCGGCATTAGAAGCCATGATTGCCATGGGAAGACTATTAGAAAAAGAAGCGGTTACACCCCATCCTAATAAGGTTATTCCTACCTATAAAACATGGTTAGAAACGGCAAAACCCTTGTATCAAAAAACCCTCTGGAATGGTGAATATTATCGTTTAGATAGTGGGAGCGGTTCCGACGTGGTGATGACTGATCAACTCTGTGGTCAATTCTATGCTAAACTATTAGGATTACCCGATATTGTTCCTCCAGATTGTACGATTTCAGCTTTAAAAACCGTTTATAATTCCTGTTTTAAAAAGTTTCATCATGGACAATTTGGAGCCGCCAATGGAGTTAGACCCAATGGAGAAGCGGTTAACCCAAAAGATACTCACCCCTTAGAAGTTTGGACAGGAATTAATTTTGGTTTAGCTGCCTTTTTCCTGCAAATGGGAATGAACGCCGAAGCCTGGGAATTAACCGAAGTTGTGGTTAAACAAATTTATGGTAATGGCTTACAATTTCGCACCCCCGAAGCAATTACCGCCGCCGGAACATTCCGCGCCAGTCACTATTTAAGGGCGATGGCAATTTGGGCAATTTATTATCAATATAGTAATCCTAATTGAGTGAAAAAACATAGGGGTTTGGTCTCTAAAATTAACCCCAAATCGGGTTAATTCCAAAAAATAAATATTAAAAATAGGATTTTTCTATGATTCAAACTATCCCCAAAACCGTAACCTTTGATGAGTTTATTAATTGGTATCCAGAAGGTTCAGGATGCCACTATGAATTACATAATGGAGCTATTATAGAAATGCCTAAACCTACGGGCAAACATTCACGAATCGCTGGTTTTTTGATAGCTGAATTGAACTTTGAAATCAGACGGCTCAAACTTCCCTATTTTATTCCTAAAGAATGTCTGATTAAATCTGTTCGTGATCAGTCTGGGTATGAACCAGATTTGATTATTATTGATGAAAAACAGGTTAATAATAATCCTCGATGGGAAAAAGAATCAATTATTACTCAAGGTAATTCTATCCCTTTAGTTGTAGAAGTTGTTTCAACTAATTGGAGTGATGATTATGCGTTAAAATTAGAAGAATACGAAATTTTGGGGATTCATGAATACTGGATTATCGATTATTTGGGGCTGGGGGGAAGACGATTTATTGGTAATCCTAAACAACCGACTCTTTCTGTTTACCAGCTTATTCAAGGAGAGTATCAAGTCCAACAATTTAGAGACCATCAACGAATTGAATCGCGAATTTTTCCCGAATTAAGTTTAACTGCTTTGCAGATTTTTCAGGTGGGTCAGCTTTAAATAAAATCATGAAAATGTTGTGCCAAAATATGATAAGTTAAAAAAAGTATTTTGGCGATCGCAACTTGAAACAAAAACAACCCTCTAGTTACAAAAAATTAATTCCCTATATTCGTACCCAAGGTCAAACAATTACTAAAGCCTTGATTTGTACGATTGCGTTTACCGTATTTTGGCCGTTATTAGCCTGGTTAGCCGGACAAATGGCGGGTTATATTGGTAGGGGAGATGTGAACGCTATTGCCCAATTAGCAGGAGTCGCTGCGGTGGTTTTCTTCGTCCGAGGAACGGTACAATATGGTCAAGATACCCTGATGGCAAGAGCCGCCCTTACGATTTCTTTAGAATTAAGAAAACAAGTTTATCGTCATTTACAACAACTGAATATTGGGTATTTTGAAACCGCCAAAACCGGGGATCTTTCCTATCGCCTCACGGAGGATATTGATCGCATTGGGGAAGTGATTAATAAATTTTTCCATCAGTTTATCCCCTGTATTTTGCAGTTGATTGTGGTTTTAGGATATATGATTTATCTTAACTGGCAATTAACCTTAGCAACTCTAATTATAGCCCCGTTTATGGCGGTCTTAATTGGTTGGTTTGGCGAAAAATTATTAACCTTTACTCGCCATAGTCAAAACCGAGTTTCTAATTTAGCCTCTTTATTAACGGAAGTATTTAGTGGTATTCGCTTAGTCCAAGCCTTTGCCGCCGAGGAATATGAAATTCATCGCTTTAGTCTTGAAGCCGAACAAAACCGCAAAGCTAAATATTTAGCCGAACAAATTAAGGCTTTACAATTTGTGGTGGTGGGCTTTTTAGAAGCCATGAGTGTGATTTTATTATTCTTTTTGGGGGGATGGCAAATTTCCCAAGGAAATTTAACCGGAGGGGGATTTATTAGCTATATTGCGGCGGTGGCATTATTAATCGATCCGATTTCATTAACTACCAGTAATTATAGTGATTTTAAACAAGGTCAGGCTTCATGCGATCGCATTTTTGAACTATTAGATGTACAACCGACGGTTTTAGAAAAACCTGATGCTTTTATTTTACCCCATGTCACCGGAAAAGTTGAATATGCTAACGTGAGTTTTACCTATCCTAAAACCGATTTTTCCCAAAGCTCAGAGGAGAATAAACCTGTTTTAGAAAATTTGAATCTATTCGTTAAATCGGGGGAAATGGTCGCCTTAGTGGGGCCATCAGGAGCCGGAAAAACGACTTTAGTAACCCTGTTACCTCGATTTTATGATCGCCAATCAGGAACCATTAAAATTGATGATATTGATATTCAAGATGTCACCTTAAAAAGCCTGCGGCGACAAATTGGCATTGTCCCCCAAGATATTACTTTATTCTCAGGAACTATTGCCCAAAATATTGCCTTTGGTCAATCCTATTATGAATTAAACGATGTAGAAAATGCAGCAAAAATTGCTAATGCCCATGCCTTTATTATGCAGTTTCCTAATGGATATCAAACCCTAGTTGGGGAACGGGGCGTGAATTTATCGGGGGGACAAAGACAACGAATTGCTATTGCTAGAGCCGTTTTATTAAACCCTAGAATTCTAATCTTAGATGAAGCTACCTCCGCCTTAGATTCTGAGTCAGAAGCCCTGGTTCAAGAAGCCTTAGAACGATTAATGCAGGATCGAACGGTATTTATCATCGCCCACCGTTTAGCTACCGTCAGAAGGGCAACTCGGATTCTAGTATTAGAACAGGGTAAAATTGTAGAATCAGGAACCCATCAAGACCTCTTAGAAAAAGGCGATCGCTATGCTCAATTTTATGCTCAACAATTTAATACCTAAATTAAAAATAGGAGACATAAATGGAACTAAATCCTGAGCCGGATGATACGAATTTTAAGCGTCAAGTCCAAAAAATGCACCAAATCACCGTTTACAGCCGCTGGCTACTCATCGGAATTTTTTGGGTAACTATTGCACCTTTGAGTTTATGGGCATTACGAGCAGAAATTTCTCTTTGGCAAGATTATTT
>DATNRE010000600.1:0-9263 GCA_036703685.1 Candidatus Obscuribacterales bacterium | reverse complement strand
CCAAGGTCTGACTTTTCAACCCAAGGGTTTCGGGGTCATATTTCGTGCGTTCATGGTAGTGTTGAGCAATGGATTTCGGAGATTCTGACATAAGATTAACCCGATGCAGAAGAATAACGTTTTTCTTTAGTGTAGACTTTTCTTTTGAGTTTCTTCCTATTTTCTGAAATAGATTTTTACCCATCTGAACATTTTGGCGTCTGATACCCAAAACCTAACAGACAATATCAATCTCGATTATAGCGTTTAAATTTGTAACTCCTTGATCACATTTGCGATCGGTGTTAGTATTTTATTTAACAGTAAGACTTATACTCTAGTCAAAAATACAGTGGTCGTAAGTCAAGGGGAGTAAAAGATTTAAAATGATAGATCCTATTGGTTTAATTCCAACCGCAATTCAAGGTTATAACTGGATTCAGATGTGGCATGAAAAACAAGCTAATCCGCCCTATCTTCCTGATAATGCTCTCTTGCTATTTAAACGATTTAAAGATGCTTATGATACAAAAAATATTATTAGACTTGGTTTTACTCTTTCAGATCATTATCGAGGAGATTTATATGGGGTTTCTACAAAACAAGAATTTATCAGTAGCCAAAAACGAGTCTTTGATAATTTATCTATAGTATCTCCTTGTTTGTCGATTAATGTTTATAGTATTATCGAAAATAGTAATGACGTATTTTCTGCAATTATTGATACTCAATCAAAGATATCGGTTTTAGGAATTCCCCTGACCAATTATGATTCTGCACCTATTCGTTGTGAAATTCGTCCTGAACAGGGGTTATGGGTGATTACTAAGATGTTTGTTGAATCGCGATTAATTTCATAGTGTAATAGTTTTAAGTTAGATGGTTTGGAAGATTGAATTTAGCCGTCATACTTTTAAAAAATATCAAAAAGTTGAAGTCTGATAATGTAAAATAACAATGGAGGCTCCTTTAGCTCTACAATAGAGATTGAGTACAGCCTATTGTTGGAGAAAGCAACATGGTTTTTGTTGAGGACATTGCGAAAGTAGCAGAAAAAGTCCGTAAAGTTGCTGAATTGGTGAGAGGTGAGGAAGCAACCAAGATGAGCTTGATTAATCCTTTTTTTAGTGCGCTTGGTTACGATATTTTTGATCCAACCGAGGTTATCCCTGAGTTTATTGCGGATTTCGCGACTAAAAGTCCAAAACAGTTTGAAAAGGTAGATTATGCTATAGCAATCAAAGGCGAGATTGTCATGATTGTGGAAGCAAAAGCGCGGGATCAAAAGGCAAATGCTCATGATGGTCAGTTAAGGAAATATTTTAATAGTCTGCTAAAAACAAAGGTCTCTATTGTTACGAATGGCATTGAATATCGGTTTTTTACCGATTTGCTCGAGAAAAATATAATGGATGATGAACCATTTTTTAGTTTTAATATTTTAAATTATGATCAAAAACAGATTGACAGTCTAAAGCTTTTTCATCGAGACAATTTTGATTACATTCAGATCAAAAATTATGCAGAGGAAATGGTTTATCTGCGAGGAATGACTAAAATAATTGATAATATTCTCAGGACTCCATCGGATGATTTTATTAAACTTTTGATTTCTCAATTTAAAAAAGAGCATCCTAATTATGTAGTTGGTGGGAATATTACACCGAGCATGATTCAGAAGTTTAAACCGATTATTGAAAAGTCAATTCAAAATAGTTTAGTTGATTTAATGACTCAAGGAATCAGTAGAGAAATGGGTAAAGATATTACGGTTTCTCCTGAAATTGATGATCCTGAACCAATAGAACCAGAAGAAACATCAGCCATAAAAACAACTGATGAAGAACTAGAAGCATTTGAAAAAGTTAAAACAATTGTGGCTCGTTCTAAAACTTATAAATTAGAAGTTAAATATAAAGATGTTGTTTCTTACTTTGGTGTCAATGTCGGTAATCCAAATTGGTGGTTCTTAAGGTTTTATTTATCACCGAAAAAGAAAAGCTTTGTCACTCGATTAACTATTGATGAAGTAAAAGCATTAGCAGCAGGTTTTCAAGTTCAAGAAATATCAGCTTCATTGGGGGATGCAGCATCAAGGGTGATTATTTCATCCGTTAATGATTTAGATCAGCTTTCTGATTTGATTCTAAAATGTTATGAGACTGAATCTGCTAAACATCCTTGATATATTTTAGGAAATCCAGTCAGGAAGGGTTGCGGCACAATGATTCACTTATGAATCAAGTTGATCCTCAATCTTAACAAACTTCTGAAACGCTAATTTTGCCGCCCCTATCATTCCCGCTTGATTTCCTAATTCCGCAATTAATATTTCTAACCCTTCCCTGGAACTGAATAATACTCTTTGTTCTAATTCCGCTTTCATCGCAGGTAAAAATAAATCAGCCCCCGCACTAATTCCCCCGCCTAAAATTATCGCTTCCGGGGTTAAAACATAAATTAAATTCCCTAATCCTATCCCTAATAACTTGCCATATTCTTGCCAATATTCGATCGCTTTTTCATCCCCTGCTAAGGCTTTTTCCGCTAATTCTGCGGGTTCTAATCCCGTATCTCGGCGAATAGCTTGAACTGAAGTATATTGTTCTAAAGAACCCCGATTTCCACTATTACAAACAGGGCCATCAAAATTAAGACTAATTAATCCCAATTCCGCCGCCGCCCCTTGATGTCCGACAAATAATTCCCCATTTAAAATAATCGCCCCACCTACCCCAGTTCCTAAAGTTAATAAAATTAAATTTTGAAACCGTCGCCCCGCCCCTAACCAAGCTTCCCCTAACCCCGCACAGTTAGCATCATTCGCTAAAATCACAGGTAAACCCGTTTTTTCCTCTAACCAATCAGCTAAGGGAACATCCCGCCATCCGGCCAAATTAATCGCCACTTTGGCAATTTTTCCCGTCCCATCCACAGGCCCAGGAGTTCCCAATCCAATTGCTACAATATTATTGACATTTTGCCTAATTTGTGCTATAGCCCCAACTATTGCTACTAACACCGCTTCCGGCGTCGCAGGTTGAGGAGTGGGAACCGTTAAGGATTGATAACAAGTTCCGTCCGGTGCAAAACAGCCCAATTTTATCGCCGTCCCACCTAAATCGATCCCAATAACTTGCACTGTGTTCACTTCTAGTAGTAAGCCCTTCAGGGCTTTTTCATTTTGTAGTAAGCCCTTCAGGGCTTTCTCATTAACATCAATAATTGAATAAGCCCTAAAGGGCTTACTACTTAAATATCGGGTTCATCAACCATGCGACGGTCAATACTGGAGTTGAAAACCGGTTCCACCCGAATAGCCTTAATCGCACTCGGACGAACAACCATATATTCTTTAGCATTATTATCTTCTGCCCGTTGTTTGATGGGAACATTGACAAATTCACTACTATCGAATTTGGGTAGTAAAACTTTGTTGTACCACACCTGAAAGTCTTGCATCGTGGGAAACTTAATTTCTTCTCGATGACCCCCCTCAATCATGATGTGAACCACATATTCATCGGGCGTTCTGGGCATAATGACTCGCAGCTAAAAACAGATTGGCTAAACTGACAGGATGTTAACCATTTGCTCCTAGTCTCTCATCAATTGTCGATAAAGTCTACTGACCCAATCATTACAAAAATTTACCCAAAAATCGAAAAAGTAGTAGGTTCCCCCTTGACAGGGCTGCGGATTCGTGGGATTATATTTTTAGTATAATGGGGTGGTTGCAATTTTAAAATTTTTACAAACATCCCATTATTTAAGAATAACATTCTATCAATATAGCACGGCGGCGCATCCGGTGGCAACCCCAAAAATTTAAAATTTTTGTAAAAAAAAACAAACTGAATTTGTCAAGGTTTAATCAAACAGTTCACAAGAATATAAAGGGATACCCTTAAAATGTGTAGAGACTTAGGGGTAAGTTGTATACTCAATCCCGTTTAATGAAGCCAAACCTCAACTAATATACACAGAATTCATAATGCCGAAACGTACAGACATAAAGAAAATTTTGCTCCTGGGTTCTGGGCCGATTGTGATTGGACAAGCCTGTGAGTTCGACTATTCAGGAACTCAAGCCTGTAAAGCCCTGCGAGAAGAAGGCTATGAAGTGGTGTTAGTCAACTCCAACCCAGCGACAATTATGACTGACCCGGAAACGGCCGAACGCACCTATATCGAGCCGCTAGTACCGGAAGTGGTTGCCAAGGTAATCGAAAAAGAACGCCCCGATGCCCTATTACCCACCATGGGAGGTCAAACCGCCCTCAACTTAGCCGTGGCTTTAGCCCGAAATGGTACCTTAGAGAAATATGGAGTCGAACTAATTGGGGCCAAATTAGAAGCCATTGAAAAAGCCGAGGATCGGCAACTGTTCAAAGAGGCCATGGAAAAAATCGGGGTGGCCTGTTGCCCTTCGGGAATTGCTAATACCATGGGTGAAGCCCTCCAGGTGGGGCATCAAATTGGCAGCTACCCCTTAATTATTCGTCCCGCCTTTACCATGGGAGGCACCGGGGGTGGTATTGCCTATAACCAAGAAGAATTTGAAGAAATTGCCCAATCGGGTTTAGATGCGTCTCCTAATTCTCAAATTCTAATCGAACAATCCTTAATTGGTTGGAAAGAATATGAATTAGAGGTCATGCGGGATCTGGCCGATAACGTGGTGATTATTTGTTCGATTGAAAATATCGATCCCATGGGAGTCCATACGGGGGATTCAATTACCGTAGCTCCCGCCCAAACCTTAACCGATAAAGAATATCAAAGATTGCGGGATGCTTCGATTAAAATTATCCGAGAAATTGGGGTAGAAACCGGGGGATCTAATATTCAATTTGCGGTTAATCCCGTGACCGGAGATTTTATCGTGATTGAGATGAATCCCCGGGTGAGTCGGTCTTCGGCCCTGGCTTCTAAGGCAACGGGATTCCCGATCGCTAAATTTGCAGCGAAATTATCCGTGGGATATACCTTAGATGAAATTAAGAACGATATTACTAAGAAAACCCCGGCTTCTTTTGAACCCACAATTGATTATGTGGTGACAAAAATTCCCCGGTTTGCCTTTGAGAAATTCCCCGGTTCGGAACCGGTTTTAACTACTCAAATGAAGTCGGTCGGGGAAGCGATGGCGATCGGTGGAACCTTCTGTGAATCCTTCCAAAAAGCGTTACGATCTTTGGAAACCGGGTTAGCAGGTTGGGGATGCGATCGCTCAGAAAAACTCGACCGTTTGGATCATATTCGCTCAGGTTTACGCACACCGAATCCAGAACGAATTTTAACAGTTCGGAATGCGATGTTGTTAGGAATGACCGTAGAAGAAATCTATGAACTCACCGGAATTGATCCGTGGTTTTTAGATAAAATGCAGGAAATTTTAGAAACGGAAAAATTCCTCAAGCGGACTTCTTTACCCGAGTTAAACGCCGATAAACTGTTAGCGGTAAAACGGCAAGGATTTAGCGATCGTCAAATTGCCTTTGCCACCAAAACCACCGAAGATGAAGTCCGAACCTATCGCAAAGGATTAGGGGTAAAACCCGTTTATAAAATGGTGGATACCTGTGCGGCGGAATTTGAATCAACCACCCCCTATTATTATTCCACCTATTGGGAAGAAGACGAAATTTTACCCTCTACTAAACCCAAGGTGATGATTTTAGGCGGTGGCCCCAACCGCATCGGACAGGGGATTGAGTTCGATTATTGTTGTTGTCATGCCTCCTATTCTTTACGGGCGGATGGCTATGAAACGATTATGGTCAACTCCAACCCCGAAACCGTTTCCACCGACTATGATACGAGCGATCGCTTATATTTTGAACCGCTCACGAAAGAGGATGTTCTAAATATTATTGAAGCGGAAGAACCCGAAGGAATTATTATTCAATTCGGCGGTCAAACTCCTCTAAAATTAGCCTTACCTCTGCAACGAGCCTTAGAAAAATTACCCCTAAAAACCAAGATTTGGGGTACATCTCCCGACTCGATTGATATTGCCGAAGACCGAGAAAGGTTTGAAAAAATTCTGCGGGAATTGAATATTTTGCAGGCCGAAAATGGCATGGCTCGCAGTTTCAAAGAAGCCTTAAAAGTAGCGCGCCGGATTGGATATCCAGTAGTTGTGCGTCCTTCCTATGTGTTAGGGGGACGGGCCATGGAAATCGTCTATTCCGATGAAGAATTGGAACGCTATATGCTGTTTGCGGTTCATGTTGAACCCGATCACCCCATTTTAGTCGATCAGTTCCTGCAAAATGCCATAGAAGTCGATGTGGATGCGATCGCCGACCAACAGGGAAACGTGGTGATTGGCGGGATTATGGAACATATCGAACAGGCGGGAATTCACTCGGGAGACTCCGCTTGTTCGATTCCTTACCAAACCCTCTCGGAAGCTGCCATTACCACCATTCGCCGTCAAACCATTGAACTGGCCAAGGCCTTAAATGTGGTGGGGTTAATGAATATTCAGTTTGCGGTGCAGGGGGAAAATGTCTTTATTTTAGAGGCTAATCCCCGGGCGTCTCGAACCGTTCCCTTTGTCTCTAAGGCGATTGGGGTTCCCCTGGCCAAAATGGCGTCCCGGGTGATGTCGGGTAAAAGTTTAATTGAATTAGGCTTTACCGAGGAAATCATTCCCACCTACGTTTCTGTGAAAGAAGCCGTGTTACCCTTTGCCAAATTCCCCGGTACGGATGTGCTCTTAGGGCCGGAAATGCGCTCTACGGGGGAAGTGATGGGTATTGATACCGAATTTGGCAAGGCTTTTGCTAAGGCAGAACTGGCCGCCGGACAGGTGTTACCCCTATCGGGGACGGTATTTATTTCGGTGAATGAACGGGATAAACAGGCGATTGTGCCCGTGGTTCGGGATTTCTTGGCTTTAGGGTTCAAAGTTACCGCGACGATTGGGACGCGCAAAGTGCTTTGGGAAAATGAGGTGAAAGTGGAGATGGAGTTGAAACTGCACGAAGGACGGCCGAATATTTTGGATGCCATCAAAAACCAGGCGGTGCAGTTAGCTATTATTACTCCTTCTGGGGAGGAGTCCCGCAGTGATGGGATTCTGATCCGTCGTTCAGCTTTGGCCTATAAGATCCCGATTATTACAACGATTGCGGGGGCTAAGGCGACGGTGGCGGCGATTCGTTCCTTAAAGTCTGCTCCCCTTGAGGTGAAAGCGATTCAGGATTATTATATCTAACCGATGCGGGCTGGGTGTTGACGATTGACAGTTTATGTTTACCAGTTGACTGTTGAGGTGTTAACACCCTTTCTCCGCGCCTTAAAAATGTACTCTTTGTGACAATAATTGTTCTTCTAAAGCCGCAATTCGGTTATAAGCGGCGGTGAGTTGGGCCGTGAGTCGTTGGATTTGAATATCGGCGGTGAGGGAGGATTCCTGAGTGTAGTAAATGGTTTCTATATATTCATCATCGATTAAGATATCTTTGTGTTCCTGTTGGGATAGACCTTTACGAGTTTGGCGAACATCGGGGAGGGACGGGGGAAAAGCTATGGTTTGATCCGATGAGTTCGGGGTTTCTTCTGAAGACAAATGATCAGAGACTTGATTTGTAAGCTGTGTGATGATCTCGTATAAGGCATCTACTTTATCGGTTAAAGTGACAACTTTTTGGGTCAGTCCATCCATATAAATACTCCTGTTTCAGTAAAAAATTTTCTAAGCTGATCCTAGACATTAGAGGAGCAAAGACCCAATTATTTACTAAATTATTTAACCTTTTGCTTAAGCTTCACGGCAAAGAATAGGGAATAAGCGATGACTCTCAAAATCAGAACCTTTAATCGACTGTAGGCTATCAAGTGTAGTTCTACCGAGAATCAGCTATTTATAAGACAAGTCTGGGAGATTGAAAACTCAGCGTCTTCAGACCTGAGATGAAAAGCGACTCAGGGGAATTTATTCCCCGTGAATATTTCTTTAATCTATGTTAACATAAGATAGGTCGAAACCAGGAGATTTCCATGATAGTTCTGGAATACAAAGTTAAAGGCAAACCCAATCAATACAAAGCGATTGACGAAGCAATCCGCACCACCCAATTCATTCGCAACAAAGCGATTCGGTATTGGATGGATAATTCAAGAGAATTAAAGATTGATAGATTTGTACTCAACAAATATTCCACAACTCTCAGAAAGGAATTTCCCTTTGTTGCCGACCTAAATTCAATGGCAGTCCAATCCGCCGCCGAGCGAGGATGGACTGCCATTAGTCGTTTTTACGACAATTGTAAGTCTAAAAAAACAGGAAAGAAAGGATACCCCCGATTTCAAAAAGATTGCCGTTCCGTTGAATACAAAACATCGGGATGGGCACTACATCCAACTAAAAGACAGATTACCTTTACCGATAAAAATGGGATTGGTAAAGTTAAATTATTAGGGAAGTGGGATATCCAAACTTATCATGTTAAAGACATAAAACGGGTGCGTTTAATTCGTCGTGCCGATGGATATTATGCTCAGTTCTGTCTAAACATTACCGTCACCGATATTCAACCTAAAACTGGAAAGGAAATTGGACTTGATGTTGGCATAGAATCTTTCTATACAGATTCTAATGGACACCAGGAACCTAATCCTAAGTTTCTGAGAAAGGCTAAACAATCAATTAAGCAGTCTCAGAAACAAATTTACAAGAAAGTTAAAGGTTCATCGGGTAGACGCAAAGCCAGAAAAGTTTACGCCAAAAAGCACTTAAAAGTAAGTAGACAACGGGAAGAACACGCAAAGAGAATTGCGCGTAACGTATGCACATCTAACGATGTAGTCGTCTATGAAGATTTAAGTGTTAGAAATTTAGTTAAAAACCATTGTTTAGCTAAATCAATTAGTGATGCCAGTTGGTATTTGTTTCGGCAATGGATAGAATATTTTGCAGCTAAGTTTGATAAATTAGCCGTTCCGGTTGCACCCCATTACACTTCTCAAAAATGCAGTAATTGTGGGGTAATTGTGAAAAAATCTCTATCAACCCGCACCCATATTTGTAATTGTGGATGTCAGTTGCATAGAGATACAAATGCTGCAATTAATATTCTAAATCTTGGTAAACAAGCTAGGGATGGGCAATCCCGAAGTAACGCTAATGGACTAGAAACCTCTACTCTACTTGGGGAAACCTTGGTAGAGCAAGTATCTAGGTTGATGTTAGAATCTCAGTGTCTTCAGACCTGAGAGTGTCAATAAATGCCAGTTACAACCCAAGAATTAAGTCAATGGAAACAGCAAGG
>DATNRE010000599.1:0-20136 GCA_036703685.1 Candidatus Obscuribacterales bacterium | reverse complement strand
TTGGCGGCGGTTTACCCGTGGGAGCTTACGGCGGACGGCGGGATATTATGTCCATGGTGGCTCCGGCTGGCCCAATGTATCAAGCCGGAACCCTATCGGGAAATCCCTTAGCGATGACGGCGGGAATAAAAACCCTAGAGTTATTGCAAAAACCAGGGACTTATGAATATTTGGATAAAATCACCAAAAAATTAAGTACCGGGTTGTTACAAATAGCCAAAGAAACAGGTCATGCAGCCTGTGGAGGTCAAATTAGTGGAATGTTTGGTTTATTCTTTACTCCAGGGCCCGTCCACAATTATGAAGATGCTAAAAAATCCGATTTAGCTAAATTTAGTCGGTTTCATCGGGGAATGTTAGAGCGGGGAATTTATTTAGCCCCCTCTCAATTTGAAGCCGGGTTTACCTCTTTAGCCCATACGGATGAAGACATTGATAAAACCTTAGCTGCGGCTAGAGAAGTGATGTCTAGTTTATAAGAGCTTCCGCCCCTACAAGTTTAATTAAATGTAGGGGCGAGTTGGTTTTAAATGGTTGATTAATAGAATTACCAAATACCACAATAATGAAAGTTCAGACCTCTATTTTTACAACCATCCTATCTTTGAGTATTCTAGGTACTGCTATTATTGCTCAAGCAGACACCGTAAAAGCTCGCTGTGATGTTTACCCCAAAGGAGAAGACCAAGCCTCCTCCTCCGGTCTGTGTACCTTTTCTCAGCGTCAGGGCTTTATTGATATTCAACTCAAGGACGGTAAAATTTATAGCCTGCGCCCAGTGGGGGATGAGCCGGGTAACTATGTAGACCAGGACGGTCAAGCCGCCTATCGTCAAGGGGGTTTGGAGGGCAAAGGACACATTTATCGGTTCGCTAATGAATCGATTTATGTCTATTGGGATACGGCTCCCTACTAGATCCCGTTTAAAACCAGTTCACAAATATTAGCAAAAAAATATCGGAATAACCGATCATTCTGAACAATTTTCTGTTTAAATTTTGAACAATCACTTTCTCCTGTTTTGTATGTAACTTAACGGGAGATTTTTTGTACAATAGAATCATCCCCAACCCGACAAAATAAGATGACTCTCACAACCCAACGCTTTACCCTAGAAGAATATCTTCACTACGATGACGGTACAGATAGTGTCTATGAATTAGTAAATGGAGAATTAGTTTCTATGGCATTAGGAACCGGACAACATGGTGCGATCGCTAAATTTCTTGAACGCACATTCGATGCAGAAAACCATCGGCTAGGTAGAGAATGGATAGCATTACAAGGTATTGCTGGTGTTCAATCTCCTCGTGGCGATCGCCCGGATACAGTTCGCATTCCTGATGTTATGATTATTCCTAAAGAACAGTGGCGGAATTTGCAAAACCGCGAGGCTGTTATTCGCCTGAATGAAGCACCCCCGCTTTTAGTTGTAGAAGTTGTTAGCACTTCAACTAAAAGTGTTGACTATCGGGCTAAACGTGCCGAATATTGCGTTTTAAATATTCCTGAATATTGGATTGTTGATCCGTTACAAGCTAAAATTACGGTTTTTACGCTATCTGAAGGATGGTATGATGAAGTAGTTTTTATAGAAAGCGATCGCCTAATTTCTCCTACATTTACTGAACTTAATCTAACCGTTAATCAAATTTTTATGAATGAAATTTAAAGTAGTAAGCCCTTTAGGGCTTTGAGGCGTAAACGCCCCACCACAAAGTAGTTAGCCCTAAAAGATCTTGAGGCGTAAACACCTCACTACGAAGTTAGTTAATGCTTAATCTTTTGTCCATTCTGTGTGGAAAAATTCACCCCGGGGTTTATCAGTACGCTCATAGGTATGGGCACCAAAATAATCCCGTTGGGCTTGGGTTAAATTCAAGGGTAAAGTAGCCCGTCGGTAACTATCAAAATAGTCTAAGGACGCACTAAAAGCCGGAACTGGAATCCCAAATTGATTAGCTATAACTAACACTTCCCGCCATGCTTGTTGACGATCTAAAATCGTCTGTTTAAATTCCGGTGCTAATAACAAATTCGGTAAATCAGGATTTTCGCCAAAAGCGGCTTTAATTTTATTCAAAAATCCCGCCCGAATAATACAACCACCCTTCCAAATTCGCGCCATTTCCCCCAGATCCAAATTGTACCCGTACTCCTTAGAAGCGGCACCTAATAAAGCCATTCCTTGAGCATAGGAACAAATTTTAGAACAGTACAAGGCATCCCGAATTTTATTCACTAATTCGGAAATATCGCCCTGATAATCACTCGTCGGCCAAGGCAATTCTACGGAAGCGGCCACCCGTTGATCTTTATAGGAAGAAATAATCCGGCTATTCACCGCCGCGATAATGGTGGGAATGGATACACCCAACTCCAAAGCACTCATCACCGTCCAACGTCCGGTGCCTTTTTGTCCGGCAGAATCAACAATTAAATCAACTAAAGGAGAACCGGTTTCCGGGTCAATCTTTTTGAAAATATCCGCCGTAATTTCAATTAAAAATGAATTGAGTTCGTCGGTGGTATTCCATTGGGCAAAGACTTCATGGAGTTGCGCCGCATTCAACCGGGCGACACTTTTTAGCAGGTCGTAGGCTTCGGCAATTAACTGCATATCCCCATATTCAATGCCGTTATGCACCATCTTAACGTAGTGACCCGCTCCCCCTGGCCCGATAAACGTCACACAGGGGCCGTCATCCACCTGGGCGGCAATTTTGACCAAAATCGGCTCTAATTCTTTATAGGAGGCTTCCGTACCCCCTGGCATCAGGCTAGGCCCCCAAAGAGCGCCTTCTTCCCCCCCACTCACACCCATGCCCACAAATCCTAAACCCGTGGCTTCTAATTCCTTGGTGCGGCGTTCGGTATCTTCATAGAGGGAGTTGCCCCCATCAATAATCATGTCATCTTTATCCAGCAGCGGTTTAAGCTGATCAATCACGGCGTCCACGGGTTTCCCGGCTTTGACCATCACCAAAATGCGGCGGGGACGCTCTAAGGACTGGACAAATTCTTCTAGGGTATAGGCGGCTTTAACGTTTTTTCCCTGGGCCCGTTGCTGCATAAACTCATCGGTTTTAGCCCCGGTGCGGTTATAAACTGCGATCGGAAACCCATTGCGCTCAACGTTGAGGGCCAGGTTTTCACCCATGACGGCTAGACCAATTACACCAAATTTTTGTAGGGTCATAGAGTTCTATTGACTGTAATATTGTGGGTTACTGAATGCAGTAATCTTATTAGATTAGCGTTGATTTTACGGGGTGTATAATTTAAGTCAGATTTTTTTAAAGATTTGCCGGATCAATAATTTAGTGCAGTTTGATCAAAACCCATGGAAGAATTACAGTATCTCGCAACTTGGGTGAAGGAACAACACGCCCAAGAATATATCCTGACTTGGTTATTAACTCAACCGGGCCTGTGGTGGTCAAATGGGGAAGTTTACCAGGCGGTTTTACAAAAATCGGGGAAACGGTTGAAGGAATTTGTCAAGAAAAGCAAACAAGGAGATCTGTTTCAAGGGATTACCGATAAAATTGTTAGTGATGAAAGTTGGGATCAAATTGCTGAAAGTTTAGGTCGGTTAATGGGAGTTTATCAAGAAGAATTGGTGAAGTTACAGGATCAAGGACGGTTACAACAAACTCCTCGTTTATCGACTCCCCGTCCTTCCCCTCCTTCAAAATCCTGGTCTAATATCGATGTTCAACAGCCTTTACCTGACCCGAATACCGATGCTCTAACTGGACTCTAAAGTATTAATTATTCTGGGGATAGCGATCGCTTTTTTTGTTAGAATTAAACTCTAATACAACATAATAGGAGATTATTTTTATGTCTCTGATGACTATAAAAGATTTAGAGCAAGTCCAAAAAAATCTCTCCGAAGGCGGTTTAGATTATCAGTTAGAATTGATTAACGGGAAGATTGAGATTATGGGGCCATCGGATATTGTCTCTAGTGAAATTGGAGCTATTTTTACCCGTTTTTTGGGTAACTGGGTTTATCCTCGTCGTTTAGGTCGTGTCTTTGACTCTGCTGGGGGTTTTATTCTCCCGAATACTAACCTAAAAGCCCCTGATGTTTCTTTTGTTCGCGCATCCCGTCTCAGACAAAGTGTGCGTTATTTTGCTGAATTAGTGCCTGATTTAGTCGTAGAAATTAAATCCCAAAGCGATCGCATTAATCCGATAAAAAATAAAATTAATCAGTTTTTGGAATTAGGAGCGCAAGTTGCTATTTTAATTGATCCTGATGAGTTAACAGTTACGGTTTATCGTTCCACAGAAGAACCGATTGTACTCGGAAATGGAGATATTTTAACCCTGCCAGAACTTTTTGCAGGTTGGGAATTACCGATTAATGAATTATGGCCTCCGGTTTTTACCGATGATGAATTCTAAAATAGCTTTTCTGATGGGAGTCCGTGTTTTTAGATACAGTTTCAGGGGGATCAGACCGTTGATAATTTCGCTGTGGTGGCTAAATTTTGGGAACGTTGGCTTGAGATTGCTTTTAG
The DNA here is from genome assembly GCA_036703685.1 of Candidatus Obscuribacterales bacterium. Lineage (GTDB taxonomy): Bacteria > Cyanobacteriota > Cyanobacteriia > Cyanobacteriales > Microcoleaceae > Planktothrix. The sequence goes on along the minus strand of DATNRE010000599.1, from coordinate 15,604 downwards.
ATGACAACAATACCTATGAAACCTCGAATCATTGTTTGTAGTTTAGGTCGCACCGGATATCAGATTTTCAGACTCCTGAAACAACAGGGGGCGATTGTTGTGGGGATTAGCGATAAACCCATCCCCCAGGAAGGGTCTGATGTGGTGGTGGGGAATGGGCGCTCGGCTTCAACTTTATTAGCCGCCGGGGTGAAAACGGCTAATGCTTTGATTTTAGCCGGAAATGATGAAGCGACAAATTTAGCAATTTTAATGCAAGCCCGAATTTTAAATCCTCAGATTCGGATTATTAATCGTTTATTTAATACTAATTTAGGGGCGCGCCTGAATCAAACTTTACCGGAACACAGTACCATGAGTGTTTCGGCTTTGGCTGCTCCTGTATTTGCTTTTGCGGCTTTGGGAAATCGAGCGATCGGACAACTCGAATTATTTAATCAAATTTGGCCGATTCATGAAGAATTAATCGATGAAGATCATCCCTGGTTAGGACATAGTTTGAGGGATTTATGGGCGGATTCGGGTCGAATGTTAATTTATTATTTACCGTTTAAAGATAAAATTGATTTAGTTTCCGGGGTGATGGCGGATCAGAAATTAGAGGTGGGCGATCGCTTAATTATAGCCATCAAACCCAAACCCCATCAAATTCAAAAGGATCTGAAATATCGCTTTCTCAAATTCAAACGGGGGCTACAAAAGTTTAAACAATATGCTAAGTCAGCCTTAATTGTCAGTTCGATTTTATTCCTAACTATATTAGGAGCAGCTTTAACCTATATTTTTGTCGATCCGAGTTATTCTTTTGTCGATTCTCTCTATTTTTCCGTGGGGATGATTACCGGAGCCGGAGGAAATGAACAAGTAGTCGAACATTCCCCCGATACCATTAAAATCTTCACGGTAGTGATGATGTTAATGGGCACCGGAGTTGTTGGAATTAGTTATGCTTTATTAAATGATTTTATCTTAGGAACTCGGTTAAAAGATTATCTGGATGCGACCCGAGTTCCCGAACGCAATCACTATGTTATTTGTGGATTAGGTGAATTAGGATTAAATATTGCCCAACATTTATATCAACGGGGCTATGAAGTCGTCGTGATTGAACGTGATCCTAATAGCCGTTTTCTCAGTACCGCCAAGGGGTTAAAAATTCCCATTTTTGAAGGAGATGCCAGTTTAGCTAATACCCTAAAAAGCGTCAATATTGAAGCCGCCGAAGCCCTATTAGCCGTTACCAATGATGATACGGGAAATTTAGAAATTGCTTTAAGTGCTAGGGGATTAGCCCCCCGCCTACGGGTCATCACTCGCACCCATGACTCCCATTTTGCCTTGATGGTACAACAGATTTTTGATTTTGAAGCGGTATTAAATACAACGGAAATCGCGGCTCCAGCCTTTGCTGCTGCTGCCCTGGGAGGACGGATTTTAGGAAGTGGAATTACGGCCGACAGTTTGTGGGTGGCTTTAGGAACCCTGATTACCCACAATCACCCTTTTTGTGGTAAGCGAGTCCAAGAAGTTGCCAGAAAAGCTGATTTTGTTCCCTTATATATTGAAACCGCCTATCAAACCATTCACAGTTGGGAACTGCTGAATTTTCTCCTACAACCCGGGGATATTTTATATTTGACCATGCCAGCCCATCATATTGAGCAACTGTGGCACACTCTCCCCCCAGAACGACTTCCCTGGGAGGATAACCCCGTATTGAGTCGAGAGTCGAGCCTAGGGCCAACCAAAAAACTAATGGGTTAGGGAACAGCTACAGCAAACCGTTAGTCCTGAACGACGCTAAAGACGAACGGGGACGTTCGTACTACAGGACGGACAAGCATTGACTAACTGCTCACTGCAAATGTCCGTTTTCCCCTTAAGGTTCACTATTTTGAAATTGTTGTCTACGGTTACGAAGGCGACGGCGTTCTTTATGGCGAGCTACCTCTTTACGCTTGCGTTTTTGTCCGGGGGTTTCAAAATGACGATTTTTTTTCAGATCGGCAAAAATGCCAGCTTGTGAAACTTTTCGTTTAAAGCGACGTAAAGCAGACTCTAATTGCTCAGTTTCACCGAGAACGACTTGGCTCATTCCATATTCTCCCAGTTAAAATTATAGATTGGTTTAACAAGCTGCCCTAATTTAGCGGATAGGAACAAACGGGAATCAGATTTCTTTTTCCCGTTCCCCCGAAGCGGTTATGATGGCTTTAGACGGCCTCCAAGAGCAACCACGGGGAATATCCACTTCAATCGAAGCATGGTAGAAAAAAAATTTTCCATACGGCTTGGTGTTTGCCATTTACTCCCCATGCAGAGCAGTTCTCACTATAACACAAATTGTGACCACAATTCATCCCGCGCCTGATTAACAATCTGCCACTGTTTAGGGGCAGATTCTTTAAGACTTGCTTAAAAAAGTCCTAGCGACGGGAATAGCCACCACCACCACCGCCACCGCCACCGCCGCCACCGCCGCCTCGGGGGGATTTGCGTTCTTCTTGGGGACGAGCTTTATTCAGTTTCAGGGTGCGATCCATCCATTCAGCCCCATCTAACTCTTGAATCGCTGATTACCAGTCCGAGTAAAATAATCTTTGGGGTCTAACAGAATTGTTAATTAATTGTTAATTTTAATTCAGGAGGAATCAACTCCAGTCCGAAGACTTGAGCAAAGGTTTCTGCCACTTGCAAACGGACGACTTCTAAACTAATCCCGGGAATAAATTGGGCTAAACTACCCACGGATTTATCGGCAATACCACAGGGAACAATTGCTTTAAACCCACTCAAGTCAGGGCTAACATTTAAAGAAAAACCGTGCATGGTAATCCAACGACTGACTTTAATCCCCACGGCCGCCACCTTGGTTTGATTAATCCAAACTCCTGTCAACCCCGGAATTCTTTCTCCGGGGAGTCCATGGCCCTCTAGGACTTGAATTAACACCTGTTCTAACTGCCGTAAATACCAATGTAAATCAGGGGTGTGGCGTTGGAGATTTAAAATCGGATAGGCGACTAGCTGCCCAGGACAATGGTAGGTTACTTCCCCGCCCCGTTCCACCCGATGGAGTTCGGCCGGAGCTTGGTCGGGAGCGAACTTCAGAAATCGTAAATCGGCTCCTTGTCCCAGGGTATAGACGGGGGGGTGTTCCAATAGGATCAACACATCATCGAGATCGGGGTTAAGTTTGCGGTTTTGAACCAAGGATTGTTGCCAATTCCAGGCCGTTGTATAGGGAACCGATCCAAAGTAATAAATTTGACAGGGGAAAGCCACAATAACCGTAAAAAAAAGAAGTGAACAGGAGATAGAGTAACAGATTTAATGCTATTATAATAAGTATGAATACTTAATTCACCTCCAAGGAGACGGGAAAAAACGTACAAGAGATCAGAAAAAAAATCAAGCGGTTTTGGACGAAACTTAACCCCAGAAAAGTCAAGAATTGTCACAGGATCAAAAAAAATTGCTATGGGTGAAGTTTGGTATCAGGTTAGTGTTAAGGTGAGAATATGCCCACATTATGAGCGGGAGGGAGCTTTATGAAGCTTGTTATCCAGGGTAAAAATTTAGAAGTTACGCCGGCAATTCATGAATACGTACATCAAAAAATCACAAAAGCTGTCAGTCATTTTGAACAATTGACAACGGAAGTGGATGTACATTTATCGGTTGCCCGGAACCCTCGGATCAATCCAAAACAAACCGCAGAAGTGACAATTTATGCCAACGGAACTGTGATTCGGGCTCAGGAAAGTAGTGAAAATCTTTACGCCAGCATTGATCTAGTCGCCGACAAAATTGCTCGCCAACTGCGGAAGTACAAAGAAAAACGTCAGGATAAGAGTCAAAATCTACCTAAAACCGGTGAAGTCGTGATTGAGCATCCGGTGGTTGAAGACTTGATTGGGGATCGTTCTCCTGAACTACCCCCAGAGGTGATTCGCACCAAATATTTTGCGATGCCCCTAATCACCGTTGATGAGGCTTTAGAACAGCTTCAATTTATCGATCATGATTTTTATATGTTCCGTAATGCGGAGACAGAAGAAATTAATGTGATCTACAAGCGTTCTAATCACCGTGGTTATGGCGTGATTCAACCTCGCCACGGAGATGCAGAAAGTAACGGTAAATCGACTCAGACCAATACTGAGACTTTGAGTTCGCCCAAAGCCGCTCAAGTTTAGGGGGGTCAGGGGTTTGACACACCGCCAAACCCCGATCGCAACGGTAAGGACAAATTATTAAAGATGAGTCTTTGTTGGAAGCTTATTCCAGTCTGGGACGCTTTGGCTCAAAAAAAGATGATCGGAACCGTGCCATATTAGGATGGAACGTTTGAAGCTCCACCCCAGAAATGGCGGTGGATTTTTTTAATTCGTGCATAGTCCAAAGGACAGAAACAGTCTCACAAGAGTTAAGAATTTAAGAGTTAAGAGTTAAGCGTTAAGCCATAAAAGTTCAGCGTTAAGAGTGGAGATTTATAGTTTCTCTTTACTGATAACTGATAACTGATTACTGTTTACTGATAACTGATTATGCTGTTGGCTTTTACATTAAGCCGGTTCAATACCCGTTTTGGTTGAACTAATTTTTAGTGGATGATTCTGAAAAAGTTGATCTTCTCGGGTGTGGCTTGAAACCCATTATTTTGGTAAAAGTTATGTTGAACCGTGCTAACAATGCCCCGGCTTCCAGAATTTTAATTGTTGATGATGTTCCAGAAAATCTGGAACTACTTTATCATGTATTGACCGATGCCGGGTATGAAGTTGATACAGTTTTAGATGGAGAGGCGGCTTTAGAACAAATTAATCGTGATTCTCCAGAATTAATTTTACTGGACATCATGATGCCCGGTTTAAATGGTTATGAATTATGCCAACAATTAAAGGCTTGCCCCCAAACCCGGGATATTCCCGTAATTTTTATTAGTGCTCTAGCGGAAATTAATAATAAAGTCAAAGGTTTTCAAGTGGGCGGGGTGGACTACATTACCAAACCCTTTGAGATTGAAGATGTGCTGGTTAGAGTTAAAAATCAGTTAACCATTGTTGAACAACAAAAACAATTACAAGAACAAAAAGCTCAATTAGAAAAAGAAATTCAAGAGCGACGACGGGTTGAAACAGCGCTTCAACAAAGTATTAAACGGGAAAAGACCAGCGCTCGTGTGATTCAACGAATGCGCGAAACCCTCAACTTGAATAAAATCTTTAAATCCACAACTGTAGAGTTGAGGAAAGTATTACATTGCGATCGGGTGGTGATTTATCAGTTTAACCCCGACTGGAGTGGGAAATTTGTGGCTGAGTCGGTAGAAACCGGTTGGTTTCCTTTAATTAAAGCTCAATATCAAGATCCGGTCATGGTACAAACGGCAATTTTAAACTCCGATTGTGTCTTTGAATCCTTAACGGCAACATCTGAAATTGTGGTGGAAGATACTTATTTGCAAGAAACCCAAGGGGGTGTTTACCGCCGGGGAGTTACTTATCGATCTGTTGAAAATATTTATCAATCTGAATTTAGTCCTTGTTATATTAATTTTTTAGAACGATTTCAAGTTAAATCTTATTTAACGGTTGCTATTTTTTGTGCCAATCAACTTTGGGGTTTATTAGGGGCCTATCAAAGTTCAAATTTTCGTAAATGGCACCACATAGAAATTTCAATGGTGGTTCAAATTGCCAGTCAATTAGGGGTTGCGGTTCACCAAGCCCAACTTTTCACCAAGATCCAAGAGCAAACCGAAGAATTAAAAATTGCCAAAAAAGCAGCGGAGTCAGCCAATGCTGCCAAAAGTCAATTTTTAGCTAATATGAGTCATGAATTACGGACTCCTTTGAATGCGATTTTAGGCTTTGCTCAAATCATGAAAAATGATCATTCTTTGTTAGCAGAACAGCAAAAGCATATCGAAATTATCAATCGGAGTGGAGAACATTTACTGGATTTAATTAATGATGTTTTAGAGCTTTCTAAAATCGAAGCCGGGAAAATTACCCTAAGTGAAACTCGATTTGATCTGTTAATATTAATCGATAACATTAAGGATATGCTGCGATTAAAAGCTGAAAGTAAAGGCTTATTATTTGAGTTTGATATTTCTTATACCGTTCCGCAATATATTATTACTGATGAAAGAAAACTTCGTCAAATTCTAGCTAATTTATTGGGAAATGCGATTAAATTTACGGAAACAGGTTCGGTTAAATTGCGAGTAAGTGCCGGATTTAAACCCCCATCAGAAAACAAAGAAAGTGACCAGGATACTAACGGATTTTCACCTTTGAACTTCCACCCCGGATTACAAGAAATACCAGAGAATCAAAAAATTAATCTTAAATTTGAAATTGAAGATACGGGAGCCGGAATTTCTCCCGAAGAATTACCTTTATTATTTGAAGCATTTACCCAAACAGAAGTCGGTCGTCAATCGGGTCAAGGAACGGGTTTAGGACTGCCAATTAGTCGTCATTTTGTGCAATTAATGGGGGGAGATATTCAAGTGCAATCAATCCCAGAACAGGGTTCAACCTTTACCTTTGAAATTCAAGCAAGAATTGATCGGGAAACCAACCTCCACCCCGGTCAAAATCAGCAACAAATTATTCATCTTGCCCCGGATCAAAATCCCGTTCGGATTTTAATTGTGGATGATGATGCGGATAATCGCTCATTATTAGTTAAAATGTTAGATAGGATCGGTTTTCAGGTACAAGAAGCCGGGGACGGTCAAGAGGCATTAGAGCTTTGGGAAAGTTGGCAACCGGATTTAATTTGTTTAGATATGCAATTACCTATTCTGGATGGCTTTGCCATGGCTCGTCAAATTCGGAGTCAAGAACAGCAACGGTCTATTCCAATTTTAGCGATTACTGCCTCTGTTTTTGATAGAGAGCGACAATCTATTTCAGTTTCTGGATGTAATGATTGGATTACTAAGCCGTTTAAAGAAGAAGTTTTGTTAGAAAAAATTCGAGAACATCTAGGAGTAGAATATGTCTATGAAGAATCCTATTTAAGTTATACAACATTGCCCAAGATCACAACATCTTTGGTCAGTTCTGCATTAAAAAATCAACTATTGATGTTACCTGATTCATTAATTGAAGAATTACATCATGCTGCCACCCAATGTAGTGACGATTTAGTTTTACAATTAATTGATGAAATTCCAGAAGAATTTTTGGAGTTGAGCCAGGTCATTCAGGAATGGGTATTAAATTTTAGATTTGATCTCATTATTGATTTAACTCATCAGATTCAATCTTCCAAGCAATGAATAACGAGCAAAATCCCCGAAATCCTTGTGATATATTAATTGTTGATGATTACCCCGAGAATTTACGAGTTTTAACTGCAATTTTAGTTGAGCAAGGATATCGGGTCAGAAAATCTATCACGGGTCAAATGGCACTGACTACAATTGAGGCCCAAGTTCCTGATTTAATCTTATTAGACATTCAACTTCCTGATATTAATGGTTATGATCTCTGTCGTCAGATTAAAGCCAATCCCCGCACCTATGCGATTCCGATTATCATGATTAGTATTCATGATCAAGCCGAAGATATTGTTAGAGCCTTTACAGAAGGAGCGGTAGATTATATCAAAAAACCATTCCAACCCGAGGAAGTGATTATTAGGGTTAAAACTCAAATGATGATTAGAAATCTTTATAATCAATTAGAATTCCAAAATCGCACCTTGTTTGAAAAAAATTATCAGCTTCAGTCAGAAGTCGAGCAACGGATGCAAATGGAAGCATCCTTAAAAGCAGCTAATTTACAATTAGAAAAGCTGGCATTTATTGATAGTCTGACAGAGTTGGGAAACCGTCGTTATTTCGATGAACAATTGCCACGAATTTGGCGACAAATGGCGAGAAACAAACAATTAGTTTCCTTAATTATTTGTGATTTAGATTATTTTAAAATCTATAATGATACCTATGGTCATCCGGCGGGCGATCTCTGTCTTAAACAAGTGGCTCAGGCGATTAAGCGTGCACTCAAACGTCCGGCGGATGCTGTTTTTCGTTATGGGGGAGAGGAGTTTGTGATTATTCTGCCTGAAACCTCCCTAGAAGGTGCGATCCAAGTGACTAAAAATATACAGCTTGAAGTCGAACAACTTCACCACCTAAACACTAATTTTTATATCTATAAAAAAACCACATTAAGTTTCGGAATTTCCTGTCAATATCCCGAACCGAACACGTCACCAACGGCCTTAATTATTCAAGCCGATCAAGCCCTTTATGAAGCTAAAATACAAGGTCGTAATACCTATGCTATTTATTCCTATACCAACCCGTTTTAATTAATTTTAATTGTGAAATATTTCAAAAAAAATTTCCAGAAATTCGGAATAAACCTTAGCAAAACTATTTTACTAATTTTGATTTGCTGTTTCTACTTATGGGGATTACCCGGAGCAGCACAGGAACAATTTCAACCCTTATTTCAATCCAATATTGCGGCAGTTACTTTAGATGGACGTGCTGTTTTTAAAGTTGCTGGAGCGGAAAATTTAACGGCTCAAGAACGAGCAGAAATGATTAGTACCAAACTCCAAGAAGCCGCCACCTCAACCCAACCTATAGAAGTTAAAGTTAAACCGATCAATCAACAACCCACTCTCTGGTTAAATAATTCCTATTTACTGACCGTCACTCAGGGGGATACACAAAGCCAAAATATGCCTGAAGATCACGCTCAAATTTTGCGTTCTGATATTCAAGTATCAATTAATCAAGCTCGAAAAGAACGGAGTATTAATTTTATCAAAAAAGCAGTATTTAACAGTTTGTTAGTGCTGTGTTCGGGGGTTTTAATTCATTGGGGATTAGGTAAATTTTTGCATCCCTATCTGCGTCGTCTATTTAATTTTTTTGCCGATCATTCTCCGGGTTTGAATCCTATCAATAATCAGCAAAATTATTTAGAACTATTTCTATTTTTAACACTAAAAAGTATAAAATTTGGATTGTGGATGGGAATTATTATTTATATTACTAATCAATTCCCCTTTACACGAATTTTAAGCTATCAATTAACAAATACTCTAATTTCCACCTTAACATCTAAACTGATTACCATTAATAAATCCTCCTATTCTATTCCTGACTTACTAATTTTAATTGTTTTAGTTTGGGGATTAATTGTTTCTGCTAAAGTCATCACCGATATTTTGCAATCCCGGGTATTAAACGCTACTCGAATTAGTCGAGCTTCTCAAGAAGTTGTTACGGTAATTTTTAGATATGGGTTTATTTCCCTCGGAACCCTGGTTTTATTACAGGTTTGGGGTTTGGATTTAAGTTCTTTAACCATTTTAGCTAGTGCTTTAAGTGTCGGAATTGGGTTTGGATTTCAAGATATTGCTAAAAATTTTGGTAGTGGTTTAGTCTTGTTATTTGAGCATCCAATTCAGGTGGGAGATTTTATACAAGTTGGTGATTATATGGGAACCGTAGAACGGGTAGGCGCCCGCAGTACGGTGATTAAAACCTTAGATCAAGTCTCCATTATTGTGCCTAATTCTCGTTTTTTAGAATCAGAATTAACGAATTGGCATCATGATGATCCGGTGTCCGGTGTCCGTCTCTCCATTGGTGTCGCCTATAGTTCCAGCGTAGAAATTGTTAAGGAATTATTATTAATCGCCGCCGAGGACAATTCTGAAGTTTTATCTATTCCGAATCCTCAAGTTTTATTTCAAGGGTTCGGGGACAATTCATTAAATTTTGAATTGCGAGTTTGGACATCTAAACCCAGTCGTCAGTTTTTAATTAAAAGTGATCTATACTTTAAAATAGAAGCCCTGTTTAGACAATATAAAATAGAAATTCCTTTTCCCCAACGGGATGTTAATTTTCGGGGAACTCTACCTTTAGAATTATCTCCTGAGTTGCAAACTATGATTAAAAAAATTGCTCAAAATAATGATCAATCCCTCCAAAATTCAGAGAATTCTGGAGAGGAAGATTCTAACCTTTAACCTTGAGGCGGTTGAGGACAGGTTTTCTGATTCCAGTCACATAGATAGAGATGTTGTTGTTGCCAACTGAGGGGAATTTCTAGTAAATCTCGGGTTCCCGTCATCCCTTGACCTAGAAATAATAATAAAGCGATACAATTTAAAACCGTATGGGTGATTCTCCAGCGATTTGATTGATAAATTTCAGGAACAATAGCTAAGGCAAAAACCATTAATAACGACGCAGCTACCCCATAATAGTAATGGGAAAATTGCCATTCATATCCCCGTCTAAAGACTCCCTCCTGACATCCAAGCACTACAATTCCCATTCCGGTTAATGTGGCAAAAACTCCTCGCCAAATTCGTTGATTGGGTTTGGCTTTATAGAGTAGAATGAATGCAGCAGTCGTGAATAAAAACATAAAAATAATAAAAATAGCTTGAGGCATTTTATCGGGGGATAACTCTTTAAAAATTCCCTTAAAATAAATAGAATACCCCAAAGCAACTAAGGTAATTCCTACCACCGAACCCGTTAACCACTGACCTATTTTTAAATGTTCTTGCCCAACATTCGCCGGAATTTTAGTTTTATTCTCGGGTTCAGAACGATCGAGACGGCGCTGACTGGTTTGCCATGCCATATAAACAGAAATCCCGATTAAGGGAAACACAAAAACCACCGCCAATACGGGATGAATTAATCCCATAACATCCTTGAGTTCCATACATCTCCTAAAATAATTACTACCGATTGCTGAAATTGGGTTTCCCTGATTGCCTATTCTGGTATTTATTGCTATAGAATAGTTATAACTTAATTTTGCTTTAATCAATCTCTGAATTTTTTAAATGAACGCAATTTCTACCACTAACCTTAAACACCGACGGGAATTAGAGAAAATCCTAGGGGAAGGGAATGTCCAACCCTGGGGCGAAATTGACTCTATACAACAGCAACAAATTATTCAAGGTTTAGCACCAGAAACCCCAATTCAAGGGGTAGTATATCCTCAAACTCAGGAACAATTAGCCGGAGTTATTGCCTATACTCACCAACAGCAATTAACGGTTTTACCCTGCGGTTTTTGTAGTAAAATTGATTGGGGAGGACGGGTCAAAAATATTGATTTTGTCGTTAGTACCCAGGGTGTGAATCAACTGATTGAACACGCCGTTGGTGATTTAACTGTTACCGTAGAAGCGGGGATGAAATTTTCCCAACTGCAAGCTATTTTAGCTCAGGAAAATCAAGTTTTAGGCTTCGATCCCAGCTATCCTGAAACCTCAACAATCGGCGGAATTATTGCCACGGCAGATACCAATTCTCTCCGACACCGTTATCGCAGTATTCGAGATTTGCTCCTGGGGATTTCCATTATTCGTTATGATGGAAAAATCGCTAAAGCTGGGGGTCGAGTGGTGAAAAATGTAGCGGGTTATGATTTAATGAAACTATTCACAGGTTCCTATGGAACCCTAGGAATTATTAGTCAAATTACCCTGCGAGTTTATCCCCAAGTTCAAGCATCTGGAACGGTAATATTAACAGGAGAAGCGTCGGGAATTGCCCAAGCTAGTCAAATTTTATTATCTTCGGCTTTAACTCCTTTGGCCGTGGATTTAATCTCATCTGAATTATCAAAAAAATTGGGATTTGGAGATAATTTAGGTTTAATGGTTCGGTTCCAAAGTATTCCCGAAAGTGTGCAACAACAATCACAACGCTTAATGGAAGTCGGAGAAAAATTAGGGTTAAAAGCAATTTATTCTGATTCTGATGCCGATGAGGAGAATTTATGGCAACAATTAAAACAGCAAATTTGGGAATCTGAATCTAATGCTTCTATTGTTTGTAAAATAGGAATTACCCCCACCTCGGCGGTCAAAACCTTAATCGAGTCTCAAACCATCGGGGTTATTCATGCAGGAGTCGGTTTAGGGGTATTAAGGTTTGACGGCGTTTCTCCAGAAACCCTGTTAAAATCAAGAAATTGGTGTGAATCTCAAGGAGGGTTTCTATCAATTTTAAAAGCACCGGTAGACCTAAAACAAAAGTTAGATGTTTGGGGATATGCTGGAAATAGTTTAAATTTGATGCGTCAAATTAAACAACAATTCGATCCTCAAAATCAGTTTAGTCCTAATCGTTTTGTCGGTGGAATTTAATTCATACATTATTTTAGGAGAATTTAGTTAAAATGCCAACTTCTGATCAAATTATTGACCCCCAATTAATTCCCGCTAAAGACAGTAACTTTTTAGGGCAAAATCCCCATTTAAACCCCAATGAAATTCCGGGTTTTGACTCCACAAATCCCCCTAATCCTAATTTAATTAGCACCTGTGTTCACTGCGGATTTTGTTTATCAACTTGTCCGAGTTATCGGGTTTTAGGGACGGAAATGGACTCCCCTAGAGGGCGAATTTATTTAATGGATGCCATTTCTAAAAATGACGCCGCTTTAGGAGAAACCAGTGCCCAACATTTTGATAGTTGTTTGGGATGTTTAGCCTGTGTTACCACTTGTCCGTCCGGTGTGCAATATGATCAATTAATTGCCGCTACCCGTCCCCAAATTGAAAGAAATGTTCCGAGAAGTTTATCCGACCGTTTAATTCGAGGATTGATTTTTAATTTATTCCCCTATCCTAAGCGTTTAAAGGCGTTTTTAATCCCGCTTTTTATCTATCAAAAATTAGGGCTACAAAAAATAGTCAGACAAACGGGTTTATTACCGAAAATTTCTCCCCGTTTAGCGGCCATGGAATCAATTTTACCAGCTATTCCTAAAGACGCTTTTCGGGAAGATTTCCCGGTTATTATTCCCGCCCAAGGGGAAAAACGCTATCGAGTGGGGGTGATTTTAGGCTGTGTTCAACGGTTATTATTTAACCCGGTTAATGAAGCCACGGTGAGGGTTTTAACCGCCAATGGGTGTGAAGTTGTGATTCCTAGAAATCAAGGTTGTTGTGGGGCGTTACCCGAACATCAAGGACAAACCGAACAGTCCCACACCTTAATTAAACAAATGATTGACCGATTTTCTGGGACTCGTTTGGATGCCATTATTATTAATGCGGCGGGCTGTGGTCATACCTTAAAAGAATATGGACATATCCTAAAAGATGATCCCGAATATCGAGAAGCAGCGCAAGAATTTTCGGCAAAAGTTAAAGATATTCAGGAATTTTTAGTCGAAATTGGGTTAACAAAAACCCTATCTCCCTTAACAGAAACTGGCGAATTAACCCTGGTTTATCAAGATGCTTGTCATTTATTACATGGGCAAAAAATTAGCTCCCAACCCCGTCAACTGTTGCAACAAATTCCGGGGGTAAAATTGCGTGAACCCATGGATGCGTCTTTATGTTGTGGAAGTGCGGGGATTTATAATTTATTGCAACCGGAAATTGCCGATGAATTAGGACAGCAAAAAGCAGAAAATTTAACCAATACGGGGGCACAATTAATCGCGTCTTCTAATCCCGGTTGTTCGTTGCAAATTAAAAAACATCTACAATTGCAAGGAAAAGATATCACCTTAATGCACCCCATAGAATTACTCGATTATTCAATTCGGGGGGTGAAAATTAACATTTTATAAGTTTATTCACGATTAATGGGATAATCAAACAAAATAGGGTCAATATTTTTGCTATGGTTGGTCAGCTTTTAGACGGACGCTATCAAGTCATAGACGTGATTGAGTCAACGGATTTCGGGAAAACCTATCTCGCCAAAGATACTCGGCGACCCGGTGAGTCGTTGTGTTTTGTTAAACATTTGCATCTGACTCCAGCAGATGCCAAACTCGTTAATGTAGCCCGTCAGCGCTTTCAACAAGAAGCCAAGGTTTTAGAAAAACTCTCTCAACATGATCAAATTCCCCAACTGTTAGCTTATTTTGAAGAAAATCGAGAATTTTATTTAGTTGAATCCTATGTTTCGGGTCACTCATTAATGGATGAGATTTTACCCGGTAAACCCCTAACGGAAAATCAAGTTATTAATTTACTCACCGATGTATTAGGAATTCTGAGATTTGTTCATCAACAGGGCGTAATTCATCGGGATATTAAACCCAGTAATTTAATCCGTCGTCAAACCGATGGAAAATTTATTTTACTGGATTTTGGAGCCGTTCAAGAAATTAATTTGAACTCCCATCAAGATCCCCCCATCAGTCGGGTGGGAACCCTGGAATATATGCCCATTGAACAGTTCCAATGTCATCCCCATTTTAATAGTGATATTTATGCCTTGGGGATGATTGCCATTCAAGGATTAACGGGTTTACCCGCTTCAGAATTGCCAAAATTGCGAAGAAATAATGGTTCAGATACAGGTGAAATATTCTGGCGACATTTGGCAATTGTTAGTGTTGAATTAGGTGATATTATTGATAAAATGGTGCGGTCTGATTATCACCAACGTTATCAGTCGGTTGATGAAGTTTTATCGGTACTAAAAACCCTGCGTTCTGCCTCGGCACCTAATCTTTCTAAGCTGGAAATCTATCGAGAAGAAGTTCAACGGTGTGCTAACCATCATCGAGGAGAAATTTCGATTATTGGTCGCCAAATTTTAGAGGAATTACGATTAAGTTTAGAACTATTACCCGAAGATGCAGAAGCGGTTGAAGATGAAATTTTAAACCCCTATCGTAAATATCATGAAAAGGGAGAACGTTATGAACAAGCTTTAATTGCCACGATGCAGCAGGAATACCCATTTAGTCCCGAAACTCGGGAAGAACTGCAACGATTTCAACAACTTCTAGGGTTAAATGATCAAGATATTGCCATTATTGAAAAACAGGTTTTACCCCAATCTATTTTAACTAAAATTACTAAATTTATCCGTAATTTTGGTTGGATTTCCTCCTTCTCTCAACCTAAAAATATAGAGTTTAAATCTTCTCAAAAATCCGGGTTTTCTCCCCGACTGGCTTTCGGTTTAGGGTTGATGAGTTTATTGGGCATAATTTGGGCAATCTCTGAATATCAAAAATGGAGAAATTTACAGGAATTACAAACCCAAAAAATTAATAGTATTCAGCAACTTTTAGTCGCCGGAAAATATGATCAATGTTTAAAGGAAGCTGAAAATATTACTGAAACCGCTTTTCAGGATCAATCACTTAAAAACCTGATCCAAAAATGTGGGGATAAAGTATTTTGGAAAAGCGTAACTCCTGAAAATTTCGCCCAACATTCCGATGCAGTTTGGGCTGTTAACTTCAGTCCCGATAGTCAAATGATTGCCAGTGGGAGTCAAGATACAACTTTGAAATTGTGGGATATTAAAACCAGGAAAGAAACTAAAAGTTTTGGAGATAATTTCTCCCCCATTTATTCTATAGATTTTAACTCCGATGGAACAGAAATATCCTCGGGAACTAAATTTTGGCAAATTTTAGAATGGAATTTGACTACGGGGAAAGAGTATCCACCGCTAGAACATTTAGGAACAATTTGGTCAATTGATGTCAGTCCTGATAATCAAACAATTGCCAGTGCGAGTGCGGATAAAACCGTGAAAATTTGGGATCGACAAACTGGGGCTATTTTACAGAATTTAACCGATCATCAAGATCAG
>DATNRE010000598.1:0-7027 GCA_036703685.1 Candidatus Obscuribacterales bacterium | reverse complement strand
CGAGCTCCTCCTTCGGCACCGCCCTGGCGACCGCGCTTTTGAAGACGAAGTCGCCCAGGGTCAGGGCAACGGTGGACACGAGGACGAGCACGGCGAGGCTGCGGAGGTAGGCGTCGCCCTTCAGGATGCGCACGCCCTCGGCGAGAGAGGCGCCGCCCCGCGGCCGCACGGTCCCGCGCCCCTTCGCCCGGCCGAGCGCGAGCGCCGGCCCGGCCGCGGTCAGGCCGAGGACCACCGCCGCCGCCAGCACCAGGGACGCCGCGTCGGCGCGGCCCGCCAGCAGCCGCGCGGCCAAAGCACCGACGGTGGCGCCGAGGAGGCTCCCCGCCCAGACCAGGCTGTACCTTTTCAATTTCGGGAGCATTTGCCGGAATTGCCGGGGCTCTTTACACCGTCCAAACTGGAATTATTACGCCTAATGCCATGGATGTTGCCTTTTCAATTGAAATGGTCATTTGGGTGGCTGTGGGAGGGCGAGGAAGTCTAATTGGGGCAATTTTAGGAACCCTATTAGTACGCTTGGGAAGAACCGTATTAAGTGAACAATTCCCCGAAGTTTGGCTATTTTTTCAAGGGGCATTATTCTTAATTGTCGTAACGGTATTACCCGACGGAATTGTGGGATGGGTAAGAAACTTTAGCTTTGATCAAGTTCGTGCCTTATTCGGAGCTCCTAAACCCGTGGCGACCTATCCCCGTTTAGAAGAAGACCCAGAAATTCAGTTAGAAAGAGAAGAATTTGAACAGAAAATAACCAAAGATTAAAACCATGAGTGCTAAAATTTTAGAAATTAATGATGTTACTGTCAGTTTTGATGGATTTAAAGCCCTCAATCACTTAACATTTAGTATGGATGTGGGGGAATTGCGGGTGATTATTGGCCCAAATGGAGCAGGAAAAACGACATTTTTAGATGTAATTACGGGCAAAGTTCAACCCACGGAAGGACAGGTATTTTTTAAAGGGCGTAATTTAACCAAAATGCCCGAATATCAAATTGCTTGTTTTGGAGTGGGGCGGAAATTTCAAACCCCGAGAATTTATCTGAATTTAACCGTTAGAGATAATTTAGATTTAGCTTGTAACCGCAATAAAAATGTTTTTCCGACCTTATTTCAACGGACAACCGGGGCAGAAATTAGAAATGTTGCCGGACTTTTAGACACCATTGGATTAATTGCTAAAGCGGATTTTCCGGCGGCGTTACTCTCCCACGGGGAAAAACAACGGTTAGAAATTGGGATGTTAGTCGCCCAATCTCCTGATTTATTATTAGTAGATGAACCGGTAGCGGGACTGACGGATGAAGAAACGGAAAATGTGGGAAATTTGCTATTAGCATTAGCCGAAAGTCACTCCATTATTGTGATTGAACATGATATGGAATTTGTCCGACAAATTGCCAGAACTGTGACGGTTTTACATCAAGGTTCGGTATTATGTCAAGGAGATATGGATGAAGTGCAAAATGACCCCAGGGTGATTGAGGTTTATTTAGGAAAGCAAGAGGAAGAGGAATAGGGAGCAGGGGGAGCAGGGGAAGCAGGGGGAGCAGGGGAGGCAGGGGGAGTAAACTCTTTCTATTACCTATTACCTATTACCTATTACCTATTACCTATTACCTATTACCTATTACCTATTCGTAATTACCTATTACCTATTCGTAATTACCTGCTATATCCAATAAAGTTTAAATTTTAATCCTAGGAGGATGTCAAAATGTTTGGAATAACAGAAGGGGCGGTTATGGAATCTGTAGCACCGCCAGAGATTATGTTAAAAGTATCTGGATTGAATGTTTATTATGGAGAAAGTCATATTTTACGGGATGTAGATTTAAACGTTACCCCGGGGCAAATGGTCTGTTTAATTGGGCGGAATGGGGTGGGAAAAACCACGTTATTAAAAAGTATTATGGGACTGCTTAAACCCAAAACGGGGGAGATTTATTTTCAAGGTCAACCTATTACTAAAGTTGCTACGGATAAACGGGCTAGATTAGGAATTGGTTATGTTCCCCAAGGACGGGAAGTTATTCCCCGGGTAACGGTGAAGGAAAATCTATTATTAGGGTTAGAAGCATTACCCAAAAGACCGAAAGGAAAACCAGAAATTCCTGATGAAATTTTTGAATTATTCCCCGTTTTAAAAACCATGTTATCTCGGATGGGAGGAGATTTAAGTGGCGGACAACAACAACAATTAGCGATCGCTAGGGCGTTAATGGGAAAACCACAATTATTAGTTTTAGATGAACCCACCGAAGGAATTCAACCTTCTATTATTTTAGAGATTGAAGCGGCAGTGCGAGGAATTATTCAAACAACAGGAATATCCGTTTTATTAGTCGAACAACATTTACATTTTGTCCGTCAAGCTGACCGTTATTATGCCATGCAAAAAGGGGGAATTGTGGCCTCCGGTGCAACCAAAGATTTAAGTCAAGAAGTCATCCAAAGATTTTTGGCGGTGTGACCTTTCTCCACCCGTATCAACTCAATCTTAAAAGTACCCTAGAAAACTGCTTCTCTAAGCGTCCTAGACCCCCCTATCCCCGATTTTTATGGGATTTACGGGGATCTGGTCTAGGATAAAAATACCGAGATTATTGCCGAATTTGACACCGATGCTCCTAATAAACAGATGGGGCAATGATTTTTAATGTTAACAATAGGGTATATTAAATAAAATTAATCGTTATTTATTTTTCCTATAACCCAAGGAAAGGTTGAGAGCGGTGATCATAATTTTAGTCACAAAATGAGCCAATTATCTGCTATTAATCTTGGTCGTAAAATTCAATCTCGATGGGTTTGGCGAGGGGTTAATTTGGTATTATCCCCGGGGTTATGTTTAGGTTTAGTTGGGGCGACGGGAACTGGAAAAACCCTTTTAATGCGAGCATTGGCGGGGTTAGATCCCGTTGATCAGGGGGAAATTAAGTTAGGAAATCGCCCTTTAACCCAATGTTATATCCCTCAATATCGTTCTTTAGTTATTTACTTACATCAACGTCCAGTTTTATTAGAAGGAACGGTAGAAACTAATTTAAAAATGGTTTATAATTTATTAGTTCATCGTCAAAAATATTACAATCCCCAACGGGTAGAAAACTGGCTTTTAGATGTGGGGCGATCGCCCGATTTCCTCAAACAATCTACCCAAAATCTATCGGGGGGAGAAACCCAATTAGTGGCATTAATTCGAGGATTACAATTAGATCCCTTAGTGTTACTATTAGATGAACCTACCGCTTCTTTAGACCCTAGAACCACACAACAGGTTGAGTCTTTAATTCAACGTTGGTTAACTGAAAACCCTGAACGAGCTTGTATTTGGACAAGTCATGATCCTAAACAATTGCGTCGGGTAACTCAAGTTCAACAAGAATTAGTTTCTGATCAATAATTATATCTGATTCCTCTTAAAATGTCTAGTAGTTATATTCCAATTAGTGCAGAACAATTAGCCCTATCCGTATTATTCATCCTGATTAATATTGTTCTATCTTTAGGATTAAAATTAGGTCTAGCTCAATCCTTAATCATTGCCAGTGTACGAATGCTGGTGCAGTTATTATTAATTGGATATGTCTTAAATTGGCTGTTTACCCTATCTAATCCTTTTCCGATTATTGCCTTAGCAATGATCATGACAACAATTGCGGGAATTTCCGGTGTTAATCGAACCTCTCGGAGATTTGTGGGAATTTATTGGAGAAGTTTATTGTCGGTTTTTCTATCATCATTTTTGATTACTAATTTAACCACTTTGGGAATTATTCAAGTGCAACCTTGGTATGATCCGCAATATTTTATTCCTCTGTTGGGAATGGTATTAGGAAACACTCTCACTGGGATTTCTTTAGGATTAGATCGATTCATGGAATCCTTAGTGAATCAACGTCAAAAAATCGAAACCTTATTAGCATTAGGAGCAACCCGTTGGGAAGCCACCCACGAAGAAGTTAAAGCCGCTCTTAGAACTGGAATGATCCCTACAATTAACTCGATGATGGTGATGGGAATTGTCAGTTTACCCGGGATGATGACGGGTCAAATTTTAGCCGGGGCAAATCCTTTAGATGCGGTGCGTTATCAGATTATTATAATTTTTGCGATCGCCTCCGCCACAGCTTTAGGAACATTAGGAGTGGTATTATTAGCTTGGCAAGCGTTACTTAATTCTTCCCATCAACTGTGTTTAGATCGGTTAACAAAATCAGGGGATTAAAAACCCGGTTTCTTAAAGAAAACGGGTTTTTGGGATGTAGATAATTAAAACAAGAAATAACGCTGCGCCATGGGTAAAACCTCCGCAGGTTCACAGGTTAATAATTGCCCATCTGCTTTAACTTGATAGGTTTCTGGATCAACTTCAATTGTGGGTAAGGCATCATTTAATTTCATATCAGCTTTACTCAAATTTCGAGTACCTGAAACCGCAACACATTGTTTTTTTAACCCTAATTGTTCAGGAATTTTTGCTTCTAAAGCGGCTTGAGACATAAAGGTTAAAGAAGTTGATGAAATTGCTTTTCCAAAACTCCCAAACATTGGGCGACCATAGACCGGTTGAGGAGTAGGAATACTCGCATTTGCATCGCCCATTTGTGCCCAAGCAATTAAGCCGCCTTTAATTACCAATTCCGGTTTTACCCCAAAAAAAGCAGGTTTCCATAAACACAAATCCGCTAATTTTCCTTCAGCAATTGACCCCACATAATCAGAAATTCCATGGGCGATCGCTGGATTAATGGTATACTTAGCAATATAGCGTTTTACCCGAAAATTATCATGGGTTTCTGTGGTATTTTCCGAGTCAGATAATAGCCCCCGTTGCACCTTCATTTTATGGGCTGTTTGCCAAGTTCTAATAATTGTTTCTCCCACCCTTCCCATGGCTTGAGAATCAGAAGAAATCATACTAAATGCCCCTAAATCGTGCAAAATATCTTCAGCAGCAATCGTTTCTCGACGAATTCGGGACTCCGCAAAAGCCACATCCTCGGGAATATTTCGATCTAAATGATGACAAACCATCAACATATCTAAATGTTCTTCTAAGGTATTCATCGTATAAGGACGGGTGGGATTTGTAGAAGACGGTAAGACATTTTTCTGACCACAAACCTTAATAATATCCGGTGCATGACCCCCTCCAGCCCCTTCGGTATGGTAAGTATGAATCACCCGATTTTTAAACGCTTCAATGGTTGTTTCTACAAATCCTGATTCATTTAAAGTATCCGTATGAATGGCAACTTGTACATCATATTCATCGGCAATGGTTAAACAAGTATCAATGGTTGCCGGAGTCGTTCCCCAATCTTCATGTAGTTTTAAACCCATCGCCCCCGCCAGAATTTGTTCGACTAAACCTTGGGGTTGACTACTATTTCCTTTGCCTAAAAATCCCAAATTCATCGGAAAGGCTTCCGCCGCTTCTAACATCCGATAAATATTCCAAGCTCCCGGGGTACAAGTAGTGGCATTGGTTCCCGTTGCCGGGCCAGTTCCCCCCCCGATCATTGTCGTAATTCCTGATGCAATGGCGGTCTCGATTTGTTGAGGACAAATAAAGTGAATATGGCTATCAATTCCCCCGGCGGTGAGGATCATTCCTTCCCCGGCAATCACTTCCGTAGAAGGGCCGATAATAATATCAATATTATCTTGAATATAGGGATTTCCGGCTTTCCCAATCTTATAAATTTTCCCCTCTTTTATCCCCATATCGGCTTTAACAATCCCCCACCAATCGATAATTAAAGCATTGGTAATCACTAAATCTACCGCCCCATCTTCCCGGGAAATTGGAGATTGTCCCATGCCATCCCGAATGACTTTTCCGCCCCCAAATTTCACCTCATCCCCATAATTTGTGTAGTCCATTTCGACTTCAATAATTAATTCGGTATCTGCTAACCGAATGCGATCGCCCACCGTCGGCCCAAAGGTTTCTGCATAAGCCCGCCGATCCATTTTATAACTCATTTTCCACTCCTTCAGTAGTAAGCCCTTAAGGGCTTTCTTTAATCATTTCATTCTACAAGCCCAAGTCAAACTAAAATTATTTTTTCTTCTTCCCCTTGTCTTTTTTATCTGTCTTAACCTTCTCTTTTTTATCCTTTTTATTTTCTTGGGGTAAATTCAAATTTAACTGACCTTCCACTAACCCATTAAACCCATAGATTTCTAAACTTCCCCCCATCAAAACCAACTCAACTTCCTGTTCATCTCCGGGCTCAAATCTCACCGCAGTTCCCGCCGGAATATTTAACCGCATTCCTTTCGTTTTTTCTCGTTTAAATTTCAGAGCTTCATTAACTTCATAAAAATGATAATGTGAGCCAATTTGAATCGGGCGATCGCCGGTATTCGCCACTTTAACCTTTAAAGTCGGACGACCAACATTAAGTTCAATTTCACCTGCTTTAACAATTAGTTCACCAGGAATCATGGGTTATTGCCTCTTGTGATGATTAATATTCTTAATTACCATACATTAGGGACAACTAATAAGGTGTTTTCTCTCTAAATTTAATACAGCCCGATCCCCCGCACCCACTCACGCCATACCCAAAACCAATCTCAACAGTAAAATTTGATGAGTAGCAGCTTAGGATTTTTCCCGCTCCTGCCTATCTTCTGGTGAATACATTATTGGTCTCTAAGCCTTTCTGAATATGCGTTTGAGAAGATTGTCGTCTGCTGAATAAATCAAAATTTTTCAGAAATTCGACCAAAATCAACCCATTCCCAAAAAAAATGTTTATAATGGCAGGAGGTGATATGGGTCACCGTAAAAATTTATTCTAAAATGATTTCAATTATGAAAAAAACGATTTATTGTGAGTCAATAGACACTGCTTTGAGAGACGTTTCCGAAAAGTGTGATGAAGAAACAATTCATAAATTGCATGATGTTCTTCCCCACTTAATCAACTTTATGGGAGAAGAAAAAAAGCCCTATGAGTTTATCAATACGGCACTGTTAAAGGTTGAGAACATTGAATCGGCTAAT
>DATNRE010000597.1:0-2756 GCA_036703685.1 Candidatus Obscuribacterales bacterium | reverse complement strand
TGGATTTCGGGCAATCACTCAAATTGAGTGTCAAACCTTCGACCTAACTGATTTGACTGATTTGGTTTTGGTTAACTTCAACAAAATTGTTTTGGCTTGAGCCTCGGTTAAATCATCTGGGTTTAACTTCAGAGGTTTACCCACTGAGCGAGTCGAAGTGTCGAGATGGTCGTATTGGCAGTATTGGCGGACAAGTTCATGGCGATGGGTAATCCAGCCGCAGAATTTACAGAGGGAACTATCTAAGCCTGGGATTGAAAACTTGACTCCGCACAAACACCGAGATAAATCTTCTGAATTAATCCAATTAGATAAATTTTGATTGGCTTTTTGAGCTAACATTTATTTACCCCTTCCAGCTTTTCTTTGAGCCTTAAATAAATTTCAATCACATCCTCAAGCACATAACTAATTGGTTTACTTATGCCTTAGGCAAATTTTCATCAATCGTTAATGTTCGTTGGATTCAATCCACCGATGTTTTTTTTCATGGTTTCCTTCATTGACTTAATCTACCAAATTGGTATCTTTAGCATATCGCATCAGTTACCTTTTTGGTAAATTGAACTACCAGAAGTTTTGTAAAGTTTTATTTGTATTCACGAGGGAAAAATGGACATAGAGGAAAAAGCTAGATTTGCAGAGGTCGTTAAAAGCCTGCGCTCAGACCGGAATCTCAGGAGTTTTGCCAAGATTGTTGGGGTTTCGCATCCAACAATTCTTCTGTGGGAGCGAGGTGAGGGCGAGCCACGAAGGGAGAATCTTGAAAAAATTGCCGAACTCCGAGGGGAAAGCCTAGATAATCTTCTGGATTTCCTTTCTGGGAAACAATCGAGCCCTCAAGAAAGAGTCATTGCCGCCATTCAAGGGGCTTCCAAAGAGCAAATCGCTAGTTTCCTTGAGGCAATTGCGAATCGGATCAAGAATATGTAATAATTCTTCATGTCTACCATGTTGGTAAATAAAGTAATTATGCGTTATGGTAAATATACAAACCAAGACGGTAGGTATAGACATGGCAAAATTACCAACAACATTCACAAACCTTGATTTAACTGGGTTTGAGATTGAGAAAACCAATTATCGGGAAGTAACGGCGGGGATGATTGAGACAACCTGTGCGGTTTTACAAAAGAATCGTGTAGGGATTGTGGTGCGGTCAGTTCAGGCGGGTCTTAAATCTATCTATGGTATTGGGGGTTCTGCTGATACGGTTTGCGCTTTATTAAAGGAATGGAGAGCCGAGAATTTATCAAGTCTCAAGCAAGGTAAGAACGATAAGGATTTAGTTAGTGCAATCCTTGAAGCCTCTGATGATGGATTATTAGATGAGCAGGATATTCCAGAAGAATATCTAACAGTTTCTCGTCAAATGGCGATCGCATCTTATCGACTGGCTTTTCAAAAAGCTGATACCAGTATTTCCGGTGAACGTCTCAAAAAATTGTCTGGGGATAATGATTTATTAACTAATCAACTCAAGGATTTTCCTCAACTCAAACTCGAATTAGACTTTTATAAGTCCGAATACGAGCGCCAACGGGTTGAACTAAAAGAAGCCTACATGAACCTGAATAAACAACAACTGGCAGATTCCGATAATTTCCGTCAACAATTAGATTCACTGCATCAAGAACGGAGTGATTTATTAGTTAAACTTTCTGATGCTGAACAACGTTTAATTGAAGTAGCTGATTTAGAAACCCAAGAACGTGAACGGCAAGGTGAAATTTCTCGACTCAATGGTCAACTCGAAGCCCGGGAAAAAGAGATTTCTAGCCTACATTCTCAAGCCCAACAACTTCAAGCTCAAATTGGGGAAAAACAAGTGCTGGAATCTCAAATAGAACAATTGCGATCGCAACTCAAGGAAGCCAATGAGACAATTCTTAATTTACAATCTCAACGAGGCTCTACGGTTGCTTTAGAAGTTGATTCTATTGATTCTGAGCAAATCGAAGAACTTAAATTTGAACTTGAGGAAAAGATCGCCGCCCTCAATAAAGCTGAAATCCAATTAGTCGAACAGGACGAGGAAATCAATAGCTTGAGAACTCAACTCAAACAAACTATCATTCCCCCAATTCCTTCTATTCCTGCTTCTGTTACTTCAATCACTTCTAAGACCAACAAGAAACTTGCTAAATAACAATAACGTTATTCCCATAGCAGAAAGTGTTTTGGGAATAACAGGATAACAGGATGCTGATATGCAAGAAAATCAAGATGTTCAGGAAAGGATTAGAGAATTGGAGCAAGAAGTTGAAGAACTAAAGGCTCTAATAAAAACTCAAGCTCAAACCTCTAATAAAAACTCACTTTTAAAGCATTTAGGACAAACTCCAGAGGAACAAATCAAAAACAATCAAGCTGCGATGAATTGGGCTCAACAAAGAATGCAAGCAATTAGAGATAAATGGGGGGAACAATGGGAGAATTAGAAATAATGTTGGCGGCGAGGTTTCCTTTAATTTATATAGTCAGTGCCGAAGAAGAACCAGCCGAAGAAGAACTTTTGAATGTAGCTAAGTCAAGAAAATCACAGATTTATTTTTGGGATTTTGCACGGGGTTGGAATGATAATAATGCTGATAAAGGTCAACCCATGGGGGCTCTAGGTCGCATTGCTAAAGCACCCGTAGACCAATCAACAATATTTGTTCTCAAGGATTTGGGTTGTTTAATTGCACCAGGAAGTAATAATCAAATTAATCCTGGTCAATTACCAATAGTTCGGGAAATCAAGAATCTAGCAC
>DATNRE010000596.1:0-3076 GCA_036703685.1 Candidatus Obscuribacterales bacterium | reverse complement strand
CTTGAATCTGGGTGATAAACTTTAGCTAATTCTCGGTAATTATTCTTAATTTCTTCCCAGTTTGACCCGGGCGAACACTGCAAAATCTCCCACCAATCTAACTTAGTATTCCGACCGATTTTCCCCTCAGTGTTGCTATGTTTTCCGGTGCGATATTGCTTACCTGGTTTACCAAACTCTAATTCTAAATGGTGTTTAACCCAGTTCGGTTTGTTTCGTTCGTTCAGGGGTGCAAAGGCTTCTAAATATTCTAACAGTAATTGTCTATTATAGTTATTATCTCGCCCCCCAAACATAGCACCAAATAACCAATCGTTGCATATAAATGTTTTACCGTCGCCATTATGCTTATCACTAAATGTTTCCCAAAGCTTATCCGGTGGTTGCTGTTTGGTGAATCGTGCCTTACGTTGACTCCGTGCATATTTAACTTGGATTAATGTTTCATCGTCAAACAACTCGCCAAACTGTTGCTCAAAGGCGGTTGTATCATCGTCTAACTTTGGATTAGATGGGAAAACATAGCCACAATCAGGACATATTCTAGCAAAAATACTAATCATTGAATTGCAGTTAGGGCATTCTTTAAGCATTGAATCGTCATCGGGTTTTGGAGTTGGCTCTAATGTGATTACAACCTTTTTATTTAACATTCCTAACCGCTTAACGTTTCCCCCAAAATCAAGGATTAAACAGTCTGATTTGTTCTGATAAGTTCTCAAGCCACGCCCGGACATTTGAACATATAAAGCTCTGGATTTTGTCGCACGGGATAGCACAACAAAGCTAATACTGGGAACATCAAAACCTTCAGTTAGGCAACCTATAGAACTGATACAACGTATCTCACCGGATGACAATTTATTGAAATAATGTTGACGGTCTTTAAACGGTGTGGAAGCGTCTAGGTGAACTGTGGGAACCCCCGCCGCGTTTAATAGTTGGGTTTGAATCTGTGACTGCTCTACCCCGGCGTTAAATATAATCCCAGTCCGTCCCTCCCCTAACTCTAATATTTTCTCGGTGACGGCCTGGGGGATTTCCGATTTAATGAATTCCGATTCCATCTGGGATTCCTTAAACTCCCCTGACTTGGTAGTGTCCAGTTTTGTAATGTCCACTAGACCGCCATAACCGTAGTAACGAGGTCTGGCCAGATAACCCCGTTCTATCAGTTCACCTATCCCCGGCCCCTGAGCTATTGCTTCAAAGTGCAAACCAAAATACTCCTCTGTAGATTTTAGTCTCCAAGGGGATGCGCTAAAGCCTAGATGAACGGCGTTGAGAGTTTCCTGTTTAATAGTCTGATAATGCTTAAAAAAGGCTGTGCTATGGCACTCATCGAGGATTATCAGGTCTAACCCATCGGGGGTTGGTCGGTTCTGAAGTGATTGCAACCCGGCGATCTGAATCGGGCGATCACGATCCTCTCTATACCCGGCTTTAAGAACCCCAATATCATCGGGATTAATTCCACTTTTAACCATTGCAGTTTTAGACTGTTCTACCAAAAAGTCCCGGTGAACAATAAGCATACACCGCTTGTTTCTACTCACTGCATCCCAGATAATTGCTGATAGAATTGCCGTTTTACCCGAACCCGTGGGACTGTAGACTAAAATCCGTTTGTAACCATCCCAAATGAGTTGATATATATGGCTTTTGAGTTCCTTCTGATAATCTCTTAACTCGAAAGGTTTAGGGGAGATAATCAGATTTTGGGTAGGGGAGTCCTGAGCTTGACCCCCGTTTAAGAGGTCAAACAAATTTAATTGATACATTTTTTTTAGCCTAGTTAGTGTTAGTTAATTGTGGAGTTGTTGGCATTAATTAATCCCATGCTGTTTTGGGCGCTCGGTGAAACGATGAAATATTAGCAGGGGAAATAAAACGGCCATTAGTGCATTCCCAAACCCCGTCAACTAATTCCTTGAGGGTGTACGGGGTATGGTTTCCATCGTAAATTGTCTCCTTTGCTTTGAGGGAGTCAAAGGGGATTAGTTTAGCCAAGTCAATTAGGGGGGGTAACGGTTGGGCGTTCACCAATTCCTGTTGAG
Source organism: Candidatus Obscuribacterales bacterium (assembly GCA_036703685.1). GTDB lineage: Bacteria > Cyanobacteriota > Cyanobacteriia > Cyanobacteriales > Microcoleaceae > Planktothrix. The sequence goes on along the minus strand of DATNRE010000596.1, from coordinate 1,019 downwards.
TCGGTCGGTAGTCTGAAACTGTAGAAACTGTAGAAACTGTAGTAGGAACTGTAGAAGGTGTTTCTACAGCCATATCGTATACTGTGTCGAGGTTGTAGCCAACTGTAGTAACTGTAGAAGGTTTTTTGCTATCTTCAGTTACTACAGTTGAAACCGATACATCCAAATATTGTTGATTTGTTTCTGTAAAATTTTTATTTTTTTCTTCTACAGTTACTACAGTTGGATGTAATCCAATAGGGGAGGGAGTTTCAACTGTAGAAAAACCTTCTACAGTTTTACTACAGTTACTACAGTTGGAAAATTTTAACCGTGACCCCGAACCCTCTAACTTTCCATGGCCCATTTCAGAAAGTTGGGTAAACATAGCCCGGATGTCTCCAGCGTCAATCTTCCCAAAAATTGTTTTTTCAAACTGCTTAACCTCACGGGCGGTTATGGCCTGATTTTTCTTTTTGGCTAGTTCAATGATTGCAGCTAGGTTAGCTGGTAAACTTCCCTCTGTACACGCTGCATAGAGGCTCTGGGATTCATTAAAATAGAACTTTGCCAGTGCCGCGGCTTTCTTCAGTGTGGCTAGGCTTACATCACTATTTTGGACAGTTCCATATAGAGCGACTTGTTCTATAATGTGGATCAGCGCTGCGTAACGCCCTATCTTCCCCCGGATTTTTCCCCATAACGCTGCGAGGGCGGGGGTTTTTGCGTTGACCCGGTAAAGCTCGCATTTGTTCTGGATTTTGTTAAACTGTTTTTCCGCTTTGGGGTCAAGTCTTAACTGTAGTAAAGGTAGTTCTGATAATTTGTTGTAGAAGTCGGTCAACATAGGAACTACGCTTATTGACGGCGGCGGGTTGTCTGGGATTAAAAACGGGGTAATGGGTTGGTTAATGAATGTCCATCTTGACCAATAGCCGTTGTTATCCGTTCCGTTTAAAAAGTCTCGGATAACCCCCGGCTGAATCCCTCCAAACTTACTAAATAAACATTTTTTATTGTTGGTAACTAACCCATCTTTT
>DATNRE010000595.1:0-3584 GCA_036703685.1 Candidatus Obscuribacterales bacterium | reverse complement strand
CGGCAAAATATACCCCAGCTACGTCATTGACGGTCATTAGGTGGGCGCCTAATTTTTCATAAATCCGGTGGTGGTTTCCTTCTGCAAACAGGTGAACATCCACATCGGTAAATTGGGCCGAACGGAAGGCGTAGGGGTCATAAACCACCTTTTCATGTTCTCCTTCCTTGAGTCGCAATTGATAATTGGAGAGATCATGAGTCTCAATGATGCACTCGAAGAAATGGGGATTATGGACGGACTGCATGGGGTATTCCTGTCGTTGTTCGGGCAACAGAACCCATGCCGCCTCAGCATTAGGGAGGTACGCTCTTACTACCCATACCGTTTTACCCTCATGTTCAATTTGATGGGAACCTAACACTTCAAAAGGATCTTGGTGATGGTTCCAAACAATCTTATCAATCTGATCAGTTGCGATGGTCGTCATGGATTTCTACTGCTCTACGATTACAAAACAGGTCTAATACGGATGGGAAGGGTACTATCAATTTACTAGATTTTGACCGTTTTAGGACAAGCAAACCTCTTGCTTCCCACCCTCCGCATTTTTGGGAAAATCCTACTCTTACGCGATAAGCGAGATTTGGGATTATGTTACTTGATTTTGACCGCTCAACTAAACCGACTCAAACCTACTCAAAGGCTTAAAGTCCAGTCATTCGTAGTGGGTCAAGCACCACAGGGTTAAACGGCAAACCCTTTATTCCCTGGTCAACGACATCAGGAATTACTTTTCTTATAATATTAAATGCGCCATTAACATCGGCATTTAATAACTGATTTGTTCCGGTTCTATACAAACCTCTGAAGATTCTTTTTCCTTGAAAACTAGGTTTTTCTTCTCCATATTTAGGCAACTCATCTCGATCTAAACAACTAGACTGTGATGTATAGGATTCTTCGGTTGTTATGACTTTTATTCCCTTTAATTGGGCTTTATAGGTTAACATTTCTATCAATCTATAATGAGGAATATTAACAAAATGCTGATTATTCCTTTTCCCCAGATTAAGAGATTGTTTCATCAGGTCATTATGCCCAATTATTAAGACTCCTATTTGATGCTGAACACACCAATCTATCACTCTTTTACTGGCTGTATGTAGATAGTTTTCTACTCGACAGTTTCGTTTATGAGTTAATGATTTTAACTGCTTAGATGAGTTTTGCTTATTGCGGGTTTTGAGTTGGGATTGTAACCGTGAACGTTGTTTATTGTAAAAGGTGTTAATTGCTTTTAAAGGTCTGCCATTAATCAAAAAAGGTGCTAAACCTGTTTGATTTGTAGTTACAGCCATTAAGTTATTAACTCCTAAATCTATTCCCGCTATTTGTTGGTTATCTGTGACTTCCTCCGGTTTTTCATAAACTATTTCAATCACGTAACAGCTACTTTTCGGTACGATTCTCACCTCAATTATTGACCTTTGTGATGTCGGAATTTTCAACTCACTCATGGATAGGTGACAAATTCCTTCTTTTAAAGGTTTTTTGTAAATTGATTCGTGAGAATAGATTAGGATATTCCGCCCTTTAGTTTTGTCTTTATATTTAGGAATTTTCGGTTTCCCTAAAAATTTATCCGGTTGTTTTTGCCAAGATTTAAAAGCTGCTAAATAACTACTCCAAGCTACATCTAATCTTCTGATTATTTGTTTGCTTACCTTTGTCGGTAAGGCTAAATAATCAGAACTTTTAGAGACGAGATGATAGAGTTGATTAAAACTTAATTTCTTGTGGTCAACAAAGAAATATTGACGATAATGGTAGTTGGCTAGATTGAACAGATTTTTGGACAAAAAAGCATAGTGGTCAATTTCTGACCACAAAGAATGTGATTGGGTGATAACATGACGTTCAACTAGCTTCATATCCTAATTATACCTGATCTGACTCAATACATACATCTGGATTAATACTTGATCATTTTGGTTCTCTAGTATATTTATGAGTAACTTTGAGTAAGTTTAGATAAGTTTTTTGTTTCTGAATTTATCATTGACTATTGACTGTTAGCAAGCGAGGACGCTCCCTCCCCTGCTCTCCCTGTCCTCCTACTTCCCCTACTTTTGCAATCCCGGCGGTAAGGGTTCACCGCAAATATTGTGAATTTCGGCAATACGCTCGAATATCCAGGGGTAACTTTGGCGGTATTCAGGAATCAGGGCCAGGGGACTCAGAAGGGCCGCCGCAGCCAGATCCGCAATACTGATGCGATCGCCAACTAAATAGGGCCGTTCTTTCCAGACTTCCAACACCTCAAAAGCCGTTTTTAACCGAGTTTTAGCCAGTTCAACCGCCGCCGGATTAATCTGATATTGCCAACACACCACCCGAATCACCAATAAACTCGATAGGGACGGATCAATTTGTTTCCCTTCTCCAGACCGAAACTGATAATAAACAAATCGAGTCGCTGTCCCAATACTTTCATCTAACCAATCTTCTAATAATGCGGCTTGGGTTTGTTGATGGGGATCATCTAAAAATAAGGGGGGATCAGGATAATTTTCTTCTAAATACTTGAAAATTCGAGTGGAGTCGGCGATCGCCTGGGGCTGACCTTCTATTTGAGGTAATAAAACCGGAACCGTTGTCAGTCCCGTTAGGGGTTTGAGTTTCAGGGCATGAAGTCCCGGGGTGAGATTTTCCACTTGATAATAAATCCCTTTATACCCCAATGCTAAACGAGCTTTTCTACAATAATGGGACGTACTAAACTGTAATAGGAGCATAAAAAACTAAAATTGATTAACCGAAGATCCAAAACTGAAATTTAACAATATTTTGGGGGGTTTTCGTGATTAGATAGTTTTAAGTTAGTTTGATAATTAAGGATGGGATTTTTCTATGGGAGATGATTCCAAGTGACCCCAGCCACAGATCAAGCATTGCCTTTCCATTCCCCCACACCGAAAGCTGAAGTCAAGGTAGGTAAATTTTATGACTGTTGCGTTCAAATCGACACCTTCTCCTCAACGCAGAATTTCTAGTCCCGTTGATCTTCCTTCGATACAAAGTAAAGTTGTTCCTTTTGATCAGGCTCGGAAAAAACGGGTTAAAGCCTCATTGACAAATGCTGTACCCTTGGTTATTCCCCCATTTCCCCTACCGACATCAACGGTTGTTAAAGCCCTCCCCAAACCCAAACCGCAACCTTTATGGCTGAGTTCCATAATTGTGGTACAAAAGGTTTCCTCTGTTGTTACCTCTTTGATTATTGGTTCAACTTTAACGGTTTATGGGTTAACGGTTTATGGAGAGTCGAGTTGGACACAGGAATATCCCCGATTAGAAAAGTTGCGGGCCACGGAACAACAACTGCGTACGGCTCAAGAACTCCTAAAAAATGAAATTGCGATCGCCGCCGATAGTCCGAACACGGGTCTTGTGGTTCCCCAACCCGGCGATATGATTTATGTTGAACCCGCTAAACCCCGTCCCCAGCCCTCCCCAGAACCCACTACTCTGCTCAAATTAGATCCTGCTCCCCATCCCACATTAAACAGACCTTTAGGATATTAAACCCTAATCAGTCCTACCTCCCCTGCTCCCCCTGCTCCCCCTGCTCCCCCTGCTCC
>DATNRE010000594.1:0-2519 GCA_036703685.1 Candidatus Obscuribacterales bacterium | reverse complement strand
CGTGCTAGATTCTTGATTTCCCGAACTAAAGGTAATTGACCAGGATTTATTTGATTATTAGAACCTGGAGCTATTAAACAACCTAAATCTTTTAATACAAATATTGTGGGTTGGTTTTTAGGAGATTTAGCTATTCGAGTTAAAGCCCCCATGGGTTGACCTTTATCAGCATTATTATCATTCCAACCTCTCGCAAAATCCCAAAAATAAATCTGTGATTTTCTCGACTTAGCCACCGCTAACAATTCTTCTTCTGCTGTTTCTTCTTCAGCACTAACTACATAAATTAATGGAAACCGTGCCGCCAACATTAATTCTAATTCTTTCATTACTTCCTCCTAAATTAATTCCTGTTATTTGTTATCCCCATAGCAATAATTTGTTATAGGGATAACGTTATTAATTGTTACGCTATTTAGCAACTTTTTTCTTACCAGAGTTAATAGAAGTAACAGAAGCAGAAATAGGGGGGATAATGGTTTGTTTGAGTTGAGTTCTCAAGCTGTTGATTTCCCCATCTTGTTCGACTAACTGAAGTTCAGCTTTATTGAGGGCTGCGATCTTTTCTTCAAGTTCAAATTTAAGTTGTTCAATTTCCTCGGAATCAATAGAATCAACTTCTAAAGCAACCGTAGATTTTTGTTGAGATTGTAAGTTAATAATTGTCTCATTGGCTTCTTTGAGTTGCGATCGCAATTGTTCCATTTGAGATTCCAGAACTTGTTTTTCCCCAATTTGAGCTTGAAGTTCTTGGGTTTGAGAATGAAGCGCAGATATTTCTCGTTCCCGGGCTTCCAATTGACCATTGAGACGGGAAATTTCCCCACTACGTTCTCGTTCTTGGGTTTCAAGGTTGGCAACTTCAATTAAACGTTGTTCAGCATCAGAAAGTTTAACTAATAGGTCATTTCGTTCTTGATGCAGTGAATCTAATTGAATACGGAAATTATCGGAATCAGCAAGTTGTTGTTTATTCAGCTTCATGTAGGCTTCTTTGAGTTCAACCCGTTGGCGCTCGTATTCGGACTTATAAAAGTCTAATTCGAGTTTGAGTTGAGGAAAATCCTTGAGTTGTTGATGAAGCAAATCATTCTCACCAGACAATTGTTTGAGACGTTCACCACTAATCGAAGTATCAGCTTTTTGAAAAGCTAATCGATAGGATGCGATCGCCATTTGACGGGAAACTACTAAGTATTCTTCTGGAATATCCTGCTCATCTAACAACCCATCATCACTTGCTTCAAGAATTGCTGAAATCAAATCTTTATCATTTTTCCCTTGTTTGAGACTTGATAAATTCTCGGCTCTCCATTCTTTAAGTAGTTGGCAAACCGTATCAGCACTTCCCCCAATACCATAAATATGTTTCAAACCCGCCTGAACTGACCGCACCACAATCCCCACACGATTCTTTTGCAGAACCGCACAGGTTGTCTCGACCATTGACCCCGTTACTTCCCGATAATTGGTTTTCTCAATCTCAAACCCAGTTAAATCAAGAGTTGTGAATGTTGTCGGTAATTTTGCCATGTCTATGCCTACCGTCTTGGTTTGTATATTTACCATAACGCATAATTACTTTATTTACCAACATGGTAGACATCAAGAATTATTACATATTCTTGATTCGATTTGCAATTGCCTCAAGGAAACTAGCGATTTGTTCTTTGGAAGCCCCTTGAATGGCGGAAATAACTCTTTCTTGAGGGTTCGATTGTTTCCCAGAAAGGAAATCCAGAAGATTATCTAGGCTTTCCCCTCGGAGTTCGGCAATCCGCTCTAAATTTTCCCGTCTGGGTTCCCCCTCCCCCTTCTCCCACAGAAGAATCGTCGGATGACTGACCCCAACAATCTTGGCAAAACTCCTGAGATTCCGGTCTGAGCGCAGGCTTTTAACGACCTCTGCAAATCTAGCTTTTTCCTCTATGTCCATTTTTCCCTCGTGAATACAAACAAAACTTTACAATTTCCGGTAATCAAATTTACCAAAAAGGTAACTGAGACGATATGCTAAAGATACCAAATTGGTAAACTAAGTTAATGAAGGAAACCATGAAAAAAAACATCGGTGGATTGAATCCAACGAACATTAACGATTGATGAAAATTTGCCCAGGGCATAAGTAAACCAATATGCGGTTGAGGATGCGACTGAAATTTATTTGAGACTCAAATAAAAGCTGGAGGCGTAAATAAATGTTAGCTCAAAAAGTCAATTTATCTAATTGGATTAATTCAGAAGATTTATCTAAGTGTTTGTGCGGAGTCAAGTTTTTAATCCCAGGCTTAGATAGTTCCCTTTGCCAATTCTGCGGCTGGATTACCCATCGCCATGAACTGATCCGCCAATACTGCCAATACGACCATCTCGAAAACGGTAAACCTCTGAAGTTAAACCCAGATGATTTAACCGAGGCTCAAGCCAAAACAATTTTGTTGAAGTTAACCAAAACCAAATCAGTCAAATCAGTTAGGTCGAAGGTTTGACACTCAATTTGAGTGATTGCCCGAAATCCA
>DATNRE010000593.1:0-7067 GCA_036703685.1 Candidatus Obscuribacterales bacterium | reverse complement strand
AGGGGAGGTAGGGGAGGTAGGGGAGGTAGGGGAGGTGGGGGAGAGATAATTAGTTTTTGATTTTAGGGTTTTGAGGGGTGAGTCCTAATTGGGCAATGGGCTTGAATAGGGCAGCACCTAGAAGTCCCAGGGAAAGACTAAAGGCGAGGATCACACCGATGGGAAGTTGAACAGATTCTAAAAAAAGGAACCTCAGAGTTATGGGTGTGGCGTTTTGGATGGCAAGAATTGCGATCGCACTCATCCAAAACGCGAGGATAAAACTGGTAACAATGGCAGGGGCGTTAGGCATAAATAATCACAATGTATCCAACGAAAAAACCTATTGTTTATTCTAATCAATTTTCCCGTTGCCTGATAGATATAAAATACCCTAGCTTTTATTTTTTGGGGTAAAAAGCTAGGGTTTGGGTTATGAAAAAATATAAATATTCTCAATAATTAGAGTTCAAAGTTAACATCATTAGAGTGGGTGGTATCTTGGAAATCCCGACGTCCGCCACCTCGGTCGGGTTCGTAGGGGCCGTTGAGTCCAGTGCGGGCGGAAAGCAATTGTGAGTTGCTCAGAATATCCGATAATTGATTGGGAGAAGAACTTGTGGCTAAAGCATTAGTTGTAAGACCAAGCGATAAACAAACGGATAAAACTAAAGATGTATAGGTTTGCATAACAAAGTGTCCCTGTAAGTCTGTCCACTTCCTTATACAAACCGTTAATATTTAGATCAGGATAACTGTTAAAAGTTTTTGTTATATCCGGCTATAACCTCTCTAAAATTAACCATTGACCGGAGAAATTTAAACGTCCATAAACTTTTAGGGGGGAAGGACTAGGAATATTTTGTAATTGTTGGTTAATTTCCGGGTCTAGGGTGACTAATTTCCAGCTTTGACCTGTAAACTGTCCTTGAGTCAGAGTAAAATCATATTCTTGGTGACTTTGACGCTGGAAAATACCCTCGAAGGCGTGACTATTTTTAGCAGGATGACAAGAATTTGAGGATACCGGACAATAGCCATTAATGGGATATAATTCGGGGTTATCTAAATAATAAGATTGCCAGTATAACCAATTGGGATGATCGGGCGGTAAATTAAATAAAGGAATTACCGCTTGGGGAGCAATGTTATCGGTTAACAGGGCATTTTGTAAGGTTCTAACGGATAATTTTTGGGGTTTTATTCCCTGTTCAATACATAAAGCCGCAGCCATACCAGCCGCTTGTCCAATGCCTAAAACCACAGGTTGTAAACGGGTTGCACCGTTGGCAATATGGGAAACGGAAATATTTTTTTCACAGACTAATACATTCTGGGTATTAATCGGAATTAAAGCTCGATAGGGAATAGTAAAAGGGGTTCCTGTCCACCGTCCTCCCCAACGTAAACTTTTAGGTTGTAGGGTTAATTGAAATTGGGTATAATGATGATCGTTAGCGTAATTTCCGATCGCGATCGCTTCACATTCTCCCACTTCATTCAAAGGTAAGGGAGCAGTATTACCCTTTTCAATTGGTAAAATATCCTGTTCTATAATGGTTGTTAATCCTTCAATTCGGCGACTTTCTCGATAGTAGGGATGGAGGGCAAAAGCTGATAAAATATCAGGATTAATATTAAAATTAGGTCGATTTTCTAGGGGAAAAGTTCCGGTTGCCAACCCATATCTCTGTCCTAATTTTATTTGAATAAACCGGGCAAAACTCAGACTGTGCCAGAAACTTTCTTGCCAGAATTGCAACCGTTCTGAGTTTGAACCAATTAATTGATCTAAATTTTGATCATAATCATTTCCCTGGATCGGCCAGTTAATCATAAACTGATTATTGGGTAATCTACCATAATTTAGGAAGGATTCTATATCATAATTTTTCCAAGCATTAGTAAATAATTCCGGGGTATCAATAGGGGGAATGGGAATTTCTGGGGCGATGTTACCTTCTCCAAAATCCTGCATCATAAAAACCCAGGTGGGAGCTTGAACCGGAGTCGTTTTTATTAATGTTGATAGTTCAATTGGGGCGCTAGGTTCTTGCCATTGAGTTTGCAGTTCCCACCCCCAACGATAGGGAATTTCTGCGAGTTCTAAAAGATCGCCTAATTCCGTTCCATCTATGATAATTTGAGCTTGAATAGTACAGAAATTAAATCTAACCTCTGTAATAATATTCCCTTTTGTAATAACTTCTAAAGGTTCTTGTTCAGGTATCCATAATAAATTCGGTTCTGCTTTCACCCAATCGGCAAAAATATTCGCTCCTATTTGGGGATGATAAGTAAAGAAACTCACCCAACCATTATCTAAACCTTGGGGTTGATGGTGGTTTAATTCCCGTAAAAATGCCCCCCAAATTCCGGTTTGAAAAGCGACTAATTCATTCCCATCCGGTGCAACAACGCCCCCAGAAGTTAACATTCCGCCTAACATTGACCATGGACTCACTAAAATGGTCTTTGCCCCCCGACGGGCGGCTTGTAATGCGGCGGCTGTCCCTCCCGTCCCGCCTCCAATGACTAAAACATCCGCTTGTAAATGATTCATAAGCTATTTGTTAACAAAAAAAACATCCCAAAAATTATCGACTAAAATAGAACCCAGTAGTAAGCCCTTTAGGGCTTAATGGGAAGAAGCCCTGAAGGGCTTACTACTTTTATGTTTATTGGGATGCAATGGTAAAGATTCTATCTTCAGAATTTAAAATAAATGCTAATTTCCTCGGTTTATGGGGGGTTTGGATTCCGGTAATGGTTATTTTGGGACATATTCCCGTCGCTCAAGCCCAAGAGGTCATGACTCAACCGATGATCGGTCTTCCGACGAGCGATACGGGTTATACCCTGGGCCCTGGGGATTTGCTACAACTCGATATTTTTAATGTGCCTGAATATAGCGGTAATAATGGTCATCATCAAGTCTCGATTGATGGTTCTGTGAATTTGCCTTTAATTGGTAATATTTCAGTCCAAGGAATGACTATAGACCAGGTAACGGCCCTGATTCAACAGCGCTATGGAGAATATTTACAACGGCCGATTTTAGCTCTGAAATTAATCGCCGCCCGTCCTCTACAAGTGGCGGTGACGGGAGAGGTGCAACGTCCGGGGTCTTATATTGTCTCTCCATCTGCGAGTATAACCCCGAATAACCCCTTGATGGGAACCCCAGAAATCCCCGGTACAGGGGGGCGCTTACCGACGATTACCAGGGTATTACAAATGGCGGGGGGAATTACTCCGAGTGCGGATATGCGACAGGTAAAAATTCGGCGCGCGGGTGGAACAGCAGGGGAGAGAATCATGAGTTTGGACTTGTGGGAACTGTTGCAAACCGGGGATTTACGCCAGGATATTACCCTGCGCGACGGGGATACAATTTATATTCCCACGACTACCGAACACAATGCGGCGGAATCGTCCCAACTGATTACCGCTAATTTTGCCAGTAATAATAATCAACCGATTAATGTGGCGGTGGTGGGTGCGGTGAATCGCCCCGGAACCCATACCCTCGTCTCCGAGGCAATTCCCAGACTTCCCACCGAACCGGGTCAACCCTCTGAGGGTTTAGGGGCGATGGGTGGGGGACTGTTTACGGTGACGAAGGCGCTGAAAATGGCGGGGGGAATTACTCCGGGCGCGGATATCCGTAATATTCAGGTGCGACGTCTGACCCGCACGGGAACCGAACAACAGATTACAGTGGATTTATGGAAATTGCTACAAGAAGGGGATTTGAGCCAGGATGCTATGTTACAACAGGGGGATACTATTGTAGTCCCAACGGCGACGACGGCCGAAACCCAACAAAATGCCGAGGTGGTGGCGGCGAGTTTTTCTCCCGATACCCTGAAAATTAGTTTGGTGGGTGAGGTGGTGTCCCCGGGGGCGAAAAGTTTGGCTCCTAATACTTCTTTGAATCAAGCATTGGTGGAGGCGGGGGGATTTAATGAATCTCGGGCTAATAAGAAACAAGTGGAATTAATCCGCATCCATCCGAATGGAACGGTTTCTCGGCGTCAGATTCCGATTAATTTATCGGCCCAGGTGAACGAAGAAACTAACCCAACCCTGAGAAATAATGATGTGATTGTGGTTGGTCGTTCTGGGGGGACTGCTTTCCGAGAGGGTTTAGGAACTGTGTTAAATTCGTTAAGTCCGATTAATAACTTTTTAGGACTTTTTCGCTTTGTGAATATTTTAAACTAAAAACAACTATGAAAAACCGAAAATTATCTCAACTCTCTGTGATTAAAAATCAGAGAAAACCCTTACAGTCCCCGGGAGAAACGTTATATTATGATGCGGATTTATACCCCGGATATAATTTAGAAGAAAAATCGGATTTCTTTAAGATTTTAGGGAAACGAGCGATCACAATTTTAGGGGTAACTACCGCCGTCACCGCCGGGGTATATCTATGGACAATTAATCAAACTCCTGAATATAAAGGGTCATTTCAAATTTTAGTCGAAACGACTCCCGCAAATGATAGTTTACCCTTAGACGCAAATTCAGAAAAAAAATCAGACCTTGATTATTATTCCCAACTGGAAATTTTACAAAGTCCCAAATTAATGTCGGGAATTCTTAAAGGGATTCAAACTCGCTATCCTGAAGTTACCTATGATTCTTTATTTAATCAAAAAACTGGACAAAGTTTTTGGGAAAAGGATACCCTTTCTATTAAACCTTTAAAACAGACTCGGATTTTTGAAGTGAGTTATCAAGACTATGAACCGCAAAAAGTTCAATTTGTTTTGGAAAAAATAGCTGAAGGTTACTTGAAATATAGTCTTCCTAAGGAGGTTAAGGATCAAGAACGAGAAGAACAATTAAAATTAATTCAGGAACAAATTGCAACTTTAGAGAAGAAAATACCGTCGATTAAACAAGGAATTGAGAAACTTCAAAAAGAATATAATTTTATTGATCCAAAACTGCAAACTGAATATTTATTCAAACAAAAGAGTGAATTACAAGCTCAAAAATTAGAAACCCAATCCCAACTTCTGCAACAGGAATCTCAATATCAAGCATTACAAAAACAATTGGGATTAAAACCCGAACAAGCTCTATTAGCATCTGCTTTAACTCAATCTCCGAACTATCAAGGGTTACTGCAACAGTTATTAAAGTTAGAAACGGAGATAGCGATTGAATCCGCTCGTTTTAAGGGGACAGCACCGCAAATTCAGGCTTTATTAGATCAGCGATCGCAAATCCTTCCCTTATTAGAAAAAGAAGCTAAAAATGTATTAGGATCGAATAGCAATCAAGTCGATCCTAATATTATCCGGTTTCAAGATTCGATCCGCATGGGAATGATTCAGCAGTTAGTTTTAGTGGCAAATAATATTGAAATGCTGAAGGTGAGAAATGAAGTTTTAGAAAAAGCCACTCAAGAATTTAACCAATATTCCCAGGTATTTCCAGGGGTTTTGGGTCGCTATAACGATTTACAACAACAGTTAAAAACAACAACAACTCAACTAACAGAATTAACGAATAAATTTCAAGAAATGAAACTGCAAGTTGTTCCTAAAGTCAAGTCAGAACCTTGGGAATTAATTGCTCCTCCTCGGATTCCAAGTAATATTAATGGAGAATTAATTACCGTTTCTCCTAATGTTCCTTTAAATCTCGCCCTAGGGGGATTAGCGGGATTATTCCTAGGGGTAATTACGGCTCAAATTTTGGAGCGATTGAACAATGTTTATCGTACAACCCACGAAGTTACTGACAGTATTTCCTTACCATTATTAGGAGTCATTCCCGCCAGTAATGAAGCCTTAATTCTTCCGGGTTCGGTGGCACCCCCAATTGATATTTCCGATCTCACCTACCCCGCTTGTAGTCCATTCCAAGAGGCATTCCGAGCCTTAAATACCAATTTACGCCTATTAAACCCGGAAGGTTCTGTGCGGTCTTGTGTGATTACTTCCGCCACTCCATCCGATGGCAAATCAACCATTGCTATGAATTTAGCCCAGGGAGCCGCGGCCATGGGTCAACGGGTTTTATTAGTGGATGCTGACCTGCGTTGTCCTCGGATTCATACTTTATTAGAAATCACGAATCAATTAGGATTAACTAATATTTTAACTCAAAAATTAGAGTTTAAAACTGTGATTAAACAGGTGGCTTCTGAGGCGAATTTATCCGTGTTAACCGCCGGAGAATTTTATCCCGATCCGACTCGGTTATTATCCTCAAAACCAATGCAGGAGTTAATGAAACAATTGCAAGAATCCTTTGATTTAATTATCTATGATACCGCCCCAATTTTAGGGTTGGCTGATGCGAATTTATTAGCGCCTCATACCGATGGGTTAATGATGGTTGTGGGGTTAGGAAAAACTGACCGAGAAGCCTTTAGTTTAGCCCTGCGGGAAATTAGCACCGCCGGGGTTCCCGTCTTAGGAATGGTGGCAAATGGGGATAAACAGGAAACCCATTATTATCGGGATTATTAATAGGGGTTTGGGTTAGGCTGAATTAGGACTTACGGAAAGAAACCGGGTTTCTGACCTGGCGTGCGTAAGTCCTGAACAGGTTATGGGTTTTTAATGTTGACTAAAAAATCAAGAGTATGGGCGTGTTTACCCCTAGGAATATTGTCTCCCAGGTGGCGGGTTTTGTCAACCCCCTTTCCAGAAAAATCGAAATTTTTGGGGCTGGGAAATATTATTCAGGACTTACGCAAGCAGGCTATATATAGCGTGTTAAAAGTAGGCGATCGCATACCAATGATCATAGCAATCGCCCTAAAAAGTCCTAATTATCTATTTTCCCCCCAATGTTGGGGGCTAGGGGGCTAGATGGCTTGAAATGTATACGGTTTAGAATGATTAGGTTATGAAGGATTGATCAGCAGTTTTAGAGACTATTTCTCAGGCAGCAATATTTGCCCCCTAAATCCCCCAAAATTGGGGGACTTTAAGAGGTTGTCCTGTTAAAGCGATCTCGTTATTTCAGATTACATCAAGGGCCGATAGACGCGAAAATCAATATTGGGGAAAATATTATCAATAGCTTCCACCTTTTCCAACCAACCTGAATCCACTTTA
>DATNRE010000592.1:0-1703 GCA_036703685.1 Candidatus Obscuribacterales bacterium | reverse complement strand
CACAGACATTGAAAAATAGTATTGTTATTGAAATAAGTATAAGGTAACTTTAGGAAGCGGTAAATTATATTGAATATTAATAAGTCATGAAAAAATCCATCGTCCTATTAATTGTCACTCTCATTTTGTTAACTAGCTGTTCCCAAAAAGCCATCAACTCACTAATAGAAAAAAACCTCAAGTCTCGATATACTGAAGTTGAGATTGTAAGTATCAAACCTGATTCTTGCCCTGATTTAAAAGGTCTTTTTGACCTTTCACTTAGCATAGAGATGGTAGCATCGGAGTGCAGACTAAATATAGCCCAAATTACAGGTAAGTACTATCAAGGAGAGTATTCTTTAGACCAAGTTTCCAGTCTTTGTGGGAAGGAAATAGATAAGATTAGAGACTTAGCGGATTATTGGCGGCCAATGTACTTCACGAATAGCAAAAGATGTATGTTAGTAAAATATATGTACGGCAATGCATATGGAATTAAAACAACGATGGAAGAACATTACTCAACCGATCCACAACTGTACCAGCAGGGTAATTATCCATACCTTAGAAGTGAGCTTACAGACGACTTCGGTCTTAGGAATTATTGGGAGGTTATTGGTGATTACAAGAAGTTCTTAATGCAAGTAATTATTAATTAGTGCGACACTGTAAGCTTACCCGATATTCGGCCAGTTAAAATTAGATGATAGCCAAGCCTTGAGCCCCTCCCCTTTCTCAGGTCATATCAAGGTCTCAAATCTGACCCCTGTGAGACGATCTCCCTGTTGGATGGGGTCTGGTGAGGGTCTGGGGAGGATCGAAGGTCTAGGCAAACCTGAACAGGCAAATTTACATTTATGTCAAAAAATGGTTGCTATCTGCAGCGAATTGGTGTATATTCTCGTATTAATCATATCCACCATAAAGGACGATTAGCACAAAATTGATTCTTGATCAAGAGACCGTAATACTATGAAAGCCATTAAGTATCTACTCCTAACCATAATTATTCTTGTAACTTCATGTGAAAAAATTGACAAGGACTGTCCTGATTGTATCAGAGAATTAACCAGGGAATTTGCAAAGAGGCCAATTTGCGATTCTGGAGCCGCAGTTGGACAGCTGTTATTTCAGGGCGAGTATGTATATGTCTTTTATCAGGGGGCATGCGGAGCTGACATGAGCTCATCAGTCCTCGATCAGAATTGTGAATACATTGGACACCTTGGTGGCTTTGCAGGTAATACCAAAATTAACGGTATTGAGTTTTCTGAAAATGCTATATTCCAAAAATATATTTGGAAACAAGATTAGATCCCCAAATAGCTGGACATAGTTTGAAATACAAAATAGGTCTGATTTAACCCTAAAGGTAGCCGTTAATAGCCTTCAGCCTTCACTCATTTATAACCCCGAAACAGGATATTTCGCTCAAAACCTGGCCCAAAACTGGCGCGTAATAAAAAACCACTTACCCGAAATCCGTGTAAGTGGTTGACTTGCTTTGCTCCCCAGCTAGGACTTGAACCGGACCGAGCGTTAAGAAAATGCCCGGTGGGCATTTTTAGCGAAGGGGACAGCCTGCAGGGCGGGAGTTCAAACCACTATACAAACCAAAAGCCGGTCTTGGACCGGCTTTTGCTCCCCAGCTAGGACTTGAACCTAGGACCCCCTGATTCAGGGATGCTATTTAATACATATTAATCCTTTTCAAAATCCAA
>DATNRE010000591.1:0-2217 GCA_036703685.1 Candidatus Obscuribacterales bacterium | reverse complement strand
GGCTGCGGCGAGTATTACCATTGACCTCTTACCTGTTTCTGATGATAACCCCAACTCACTCACCGGAGGTAGTTTTAGCGATAACCTCAATGGTCTGGGGGGCAATGATACCCTAAGCGGTCTGGATGGTAATGATGCCCTGCGAGGAGATGCTGGGAATGATAGTTTATCGGGAGGCAGTGGAAACGATACACTTCAGGGCGGAACTGGAAACGATACAGTTCAGGGCGGTTTAGGACGGGATAGCTTGAGTGGTAGTCTTGGGGAAAAAGACCTGTTTATTTATACGGACTCCCTGGATGGGGGTGGTATCGGATTTGATGCGGTAGGAACGGAAATTAATTCTCAAATTGGTAGTGGTTTCTATGATTCTATTAACAATTTTGAGGGTTTCGATCAGGTTGGAGGCGATCAAATTGGTTTATCTACCAGTTTAATTGCGGGTACTGCTAATATTCTGCTAACGGTACAAACCAATCTTTCAACCAATGTTCTCTCGGGAAATAGCCCAGGTCTATTTGCCTTTGATAGTGGTAAGGATACCTACTTAATTTATGATGGCAATGGCAATAATTTAACCGGGAATGATTCTCGAGTTCTGGCTAAGTTAGAAGGAGTTACAGGTGTAACAACCCTAAATCCTGATGATGTAATTCTGTTCTAAATCTATCCCGTAGAGACGCGCCACGGCTCGTCTCTACGGGGTTTTAAAATTACTGATTGGGTGTATTCAGTTGCAAATCAACAGAATTTTCCTGTTCTAATTTCACAACATTTTCAGGAGGAGTTAAACAGGTTTTCAAGAGTTGATCAACCCCTAAATTTGTACTCGCTTCGTTCATCCCCACAACGCAATTGGAAAACGTTTCAGGTAATATACTCCGACGACAACTATCCAGAACACTGAACGGATCGGATGAGCTAGTATTTAAGCTAATATTAACTACACAATTGGCTAATTCATCGGGACGTCGAACCTGTAGACAACCGGATAGAATTTGTTCTACGGGTAGGGCGGCTACATTTCTTTGCATTTGGCTGACACAATATCCCATATTCCGGGGCCGTGATGCCATTCCACAGCCTTGAGTTGCCAACTCCACCGATAGCCCGGCTGTAACTAACTGTTGGGTACAGTTTCTATAGTCCTGTCGGCGAATTAAGACAAAGGAAGGAAACGCCTCAGCCGGAGTAACGGGGACAAATAGGGGAAACAAACTCACCGTCGCCACTACGGATAACCAACGCTGATGGCGTGGGAGGTGGGTCAGAAGTGCTTTTTTTAATCCAGAAAACATCACAATAGAAAGATTCATAGCTATTTCAAGTTTTGCACATTGACATCCTCACGGCCGTAAAACGGACGGTGATTCCTAAACTTCACAATTTAGGTTTCTGCTTCTTAGCAACTGCCTCTACCCACAAGGAGTTTTCTGGTCTTATGTTCGCTCCACAGACTATCCCCGCAAGCCCTGCGGTTCTTATGTGTCGAAGTCTCAAAAAGAGAATTCCGAAGTTTGTGTTGATTCTAGGGGTGGACTGCCCATTGCCCTATCCTCATTTTCCCGGTCTACCGATTTTTCTGCGCCGCCAGTACAACTGGGCTTCGCTCGTTAGGCTGTCTGAATCCATCGTCACGGGTGGGTCAGTGACCATCCACATTCTAACACAAAGCCATCCCCCATTTTCATGAGGGCAGGCGTAGAACGACGGGGTTTCTACCCATTTTTTCGATGATATCATGTTAGCCGTTGACCGTTGATAGTTGCTCAACATCATCAGACACTGAGATTCTGCTGACACAATTCGATTAAATGAAACCCACGGCAAAGGCGCGATCCTTTGAGGTTTGCAGTAAAATAAATTAATCAAGGAGTTTAGTCACAATGCTTTACTCATTAGAGGAGTGAAAAACTATGACAGCCTTAGCTCAAGAGATTCTTAATACTTTTGATAGGTTGGCTGACGCAGAGCAACTTGAGATTGGGCTAGAAATCTTGAGACGGCTTGTCCATTTTGACTTTCCACCATTAACAGATGAAGACTTTATTTTAAATGCTGAAGAATTATTCTTAGCATTAGATCAACAAGAAATTGATTATGAATAGTCCATTTATCCCAGATTCTTTTTCTCGTTCTATAGATCGTCTATCCTAGAAATTAAATAATGCCAGGATGAAGGGTATATGGATGTTACGCGATCGCTCCTTAAATTAA
>DATNRE010000590.1:0-12702 GCA_036703685.1 Candidatus Obscuribacterales bacterium | reverse complement strand
TCCCCTGCTCCCCCTGCCTCCCCTGCTCCCTCTGCTCCCTATTCCCTATTCTGAGTTATCTTTTTCAATCAAAATGATTTCTAGTCCATATCAAGTTGGGGGAAGTTTAGATCAGGATAATCCCACCTATGTTCACCGTCGGGCGGATGAACAACTTTATACCGCACTCAAAGCCGGGGATTTTTGCTATGTTTTTAATGCTCGACAAATGGGGAAATCTTCCTTGATGGTGCGAGCTAAATCCCGACTCGAAAGCGATGGATATGGCTGTACGATTGTAGATATGACTCGGATTGGGAGTCAACAAATTACGCCATTACAATGGTATAAAGGGATTGTGGGGGATTTATGGAGAGGGTTTAATTGTTTAGGAAAAATTAATTTAAAAACTTGGTGGAAAGAGCGGGAAGATATTTCTTTATTACAAAGGCTCAGTGATTTTATTCAGGAATTATTATTTGAGCAGTTTCCTGAGCAACATCTTTGTATTTTTATTGATGAAATTGATAGTATTTTAGGCCTAGATTTTCCCATTGATGATTTTTTTGCTTTAATTCGTTATTGTTATAATCAAAGGGCGATTAATCCTGAGTATAAACGGATTACTTTTGCGTTATTTGGAGTGGCTACTCCCAGTGATTTAATCTTAGATAAAACTCGGACTCCTTTTAATATTGGTCAAGGCATTGATTTATGCGGTTTTACGGTGGAAGAAGCCTTACCTTTAGCCAAAGAATTAGAAGGAAGAATCACCCAAGCTCAATTAATTTTAAAAGAAATTATTGCTTGGACAGGGGGACAACCTTTTTTAACCCAAAAACTCTGTCAATTAGTTGATTTTACCCTACAAAATGCCATTTCTCAAGATTTAATCCCGCCCTTGGGTTCCGAGGCTTTTTGGATAGAAAATTTAGTGCGATCGCACATTATTGAACATTGGGAAACCCAGGACGAACCGGAACATTTAAAAACCATCCGCGATCGCCTCTTTAGAAATGAACAACGGGCCGGAAGATTACTCGGTATTTATCAGCAAGTTTTACATAATATTGAAATTGTTAATGATGATAGTATTGAACAAATGGAGCTTTTATTATCAGGATTATTGATAAAAAAACAAGGGTATTTGAAAATAAAAAATCCCATCTACCGAGAAGTATTTCATCAACAATGGGTACAGCAACAGTTAGAGCAATTACGTCCCTATTCCCAAGGGTTAGAGGCTTGGATTTCCACGGGAAAAGCCGATGAATCTCGGCTATTAAGAGGACAGGCTTTAAAAGATGCTCAAACTTGGGCGATGGGAAAAAGTTTAAGTGATTTAGATTATCAATTTTTAGCCTCTAGTGTAGAAGCAGATAGACGGGAAGTACAACTTATTTTAGAAGCTCAAAGAACCCAAGAAGTAGAAGCTAGATTAACTCAAGAAAAACAAGCGGCAAAACGTCAAAAATTTCTCCTAATGGCAGTGAGTTTTGCTTTATTAATTGCCTGTGGTTTAGGCATTACCAGTTATATTCAATATCGACGTTCACTTTTAAGCGAATATCAAGCACGACTGAGTGAAATTCAAGCCCTGGTTTCCTCCTCCGATGGCCTGTTTGTTTCTAACCGTCGTTTGGATGCTTTAATTGAAGCCATCAAAGCCCAATATCGTCTGCAAAACCTCCACAAAACCGATATAAACATTCAAGATCAAGTTAAAAATGTCCTGCGACAAGCGGTTTATGAAACCGATGAATATAACCGTTTATTCGGTCATAAAGCCGCAGTTATGACCGTTGATATCAGTCCTGATAGTGCTTTAATTGCTTCTGGAAGTGTGGATAAAACGATCAAACTTTGGGGGCGGGACGGTCAGTCCGTGGCTACCCTCAAAGGTCATGAAGCAACCGTTAGAACCCTTAATTTTAGCCCCGATAGTCAATTCATTGTTTCCGGTGGTGATGATGGTACGGTGAAACTGTGGCAACGAGATGGCACACTATTGAATACTTTTGCAGGAAATGGGGTTGGGGTATGGGGTGTGGCTTTTAGTCCCGATGGTCAGAAGATTGTCTCTAGCAGTATGGATGGGGCGGTGAAGTTGTGGCGGCGGGATGGCACTTTACTCAAAACCCTTCAACAAAGGGGAGAAGGGGTTTGGGGCGTGGCTTTTAGTCCCGATGGTCAATGGATAGCGGCCGGAAGTTTTGACAAAACCATTAAACTCTGGAAATCCGACGGCACGGGATCACGAACCTTTCGGACTCATCCAGGGTTAGTGGTGTCGGTGGCTTTTAGTCCCGATAGTCAAACCCTGGCGTCGGCTAGTGCTGACAAAACCGTTAAATTGTGGAAACTGGATGGGACATTACTCAGAACCCTAGAAGGTCATAGTGCTGCTGTTTATGGTGTGACCTGGAGTCCCGATGGTCAGACCCTCGCCTCTGGAAGTGTGGACAAAACCATTAAGTTATGGCGTCGGGACGGCACACCTCTCCATACTCTAAAAGGACATCTCGGAGTTATTTGGGGCTTGGACTGGAGTGCTGATGGTCAGTTTATTGCCTCGGCGGGGGCAGAAAATGGTGTGCGACTGTGGCAAAGTCAAAATCCCTTCCGAACAGTGATTAATCCTTATCAGGGAGGGGTTTGGGGCGTTGATATTAGTCAGGATGGTCAGACCATTATCACGGGAACGGTGGACGGTTGGGTAAAAATCTGGAACCGTCAAGGTCAACTGTTAAAAACCCTGCAAAGTGAGCATAGGGGTTCAGTTTCTGTGGATTTGAGTCGGGATCAAAAATGGATTGCGGCAGCTAGTAATAATAATACGGTAACGCTCTGGAAACGGGACGGAACCTTAGTTAAGACCTTCGTGGGACATACGGCTTTGGTTTGGGCCGTGGCTTTAAGTCCCAACGCTCAGATCATTGCTTCAGGAGGGGAGGATAATACCATTAAACTCTGGAACCGAGAGGGGACTTTACTGAAAACCCTAACCGGACATCAGGCGACGGTATGGCAGGTGGTTTTTAGTCCCGATGGTCGGTGGTTAGCGTCTGCGAGTGCCGATGGAACCGTTAAACTCTGGGGGGTAGATGGTACTTTACTGAGAACTTTCAAAGGTCATGAAACGGCGGTATGGCGGGTGGCTTGGAGTCCTGACGGTGAAATGTTGGCCTCGGGAAGTGCTGACAATACCATTAAACTCTGGAAACGGGACGGAACCTTATTGAGAACCCTGGAGGGTCACACGGCGGCGGTGTGGGGGGTGGCGTTTAGTCCTCGGGGGGATAGGTTGGCGTCGGGAAGTGTGGACAATACGGTGAAGTTATGGACGTTGGAAGGCAAGGAACTCACTACCCTCCGGGGACATAGTGCGGCACTCAGGGGGTTAGCCTATAGTCCCGATGGCAAGTTTGTGGCATCGGTGGGTGAAGATAATAATTTAATTCTATGGAATATTGAGAATGTTTTGAATTTAGATTTATTGAGTTATGGGTCTAATTTTGTTAGAGATTATTTAACTCAATCGGAGCCAGAAGTCCCCGGTATTAAATGATATAGGACTTACGCACCCAACCAAAGAAACCGGGCTTTTTACGAAAATACTTATATCTAAAAAACCTGGTTTCTCGGTTGACCTGTGTAAGTCCTGACCCCTTAAAATAAAATTGAATTTTTTCGGACTTCTGGGGGTTCGGGCTTAATCCGTAAATCTTCAATTAGTTGGTGGAGATGATCGGAATTTGCCTGATACATTTCCCCACAAAATTCACATTTTGCCTCTGCCCCATTATCTTTTTCAATCATATCTTGAAGTTCTTCCGTCCCGAACATTTTTAAGGCCCCTAATACCCGTTCAAAAGAACAACTACAATCAAACCGTACTAATTGAGATTCGGGTAAAATTACTAACCCAATATCTCCTAATAATTCTTGCAAAATATCCGGTAAGGTTTTATGGGCTCTTAATAAAGGAGTAAACCCAGATAAACTCGCCACCCGGGATTCTAACTTAGCAATTAATTCTTCATCCGTTGCCGCTTTGGGTAGAACTTGTAATAATAAACCCCCGGCCGCCTGTACTCCTTGTTTATCTACAAATACCCCTAAAATTAAAGCCGAAGGAGTCTGTTCAGAATGGGCTAAATAGTGGGTAATATCATCCCCAATTTCACCGGAAACTAATTCAACGGTGCTGGTATAGGGATAGCCATAACCGACGTCTCGCACCACCCGCACATAACCATTCTGGCCCACAGCCCCACCGACATCCAATTTGCCTAGGGAATTAGGGGGCAATTCCACCTCGGGGTTGCCCACATAACCCCGGACAGTCC
This sequence comes from Candidatus Obscuribacterales bacterium, assembly GCA_036703685.1. Taxonomy (GTDB): domain Bacteria; phylum Cyanobacteriota; class Cyanobacteriia; order Cyanobacteriales; family Microcoleaceae; genus Planktothrix. The sequence goes on along the minus strand of DATNRE010000590.1, from coordinate 8,374 downwards.
CATTTAATCCCGCATCCACCAAGACCCCATCCAATGGCCCATCGCCCTTGATGCGGATATTCACCCGGGAGGTGGCTAGTTTCATACTCGATGCTAAGAGCAACCCGGCAGCCATGGTGCGCCCCAGGGCTGCGGTTGCCACATAGGATAGTTTGTGTCGTTGTCTGGCTTCTTCCGTCAGACGGGTGGTAATCACTCCCACAGCCCGAATACCGCCCTCTGCCGCCGTTGCCCGAATCAGTTGATCTGCCATGTTTACAGTTTTTAACAATTTGTACCTGCTCCTATTTTAATTTTTTCTGGGATCGGGTGTTAGGAGTTAATCAGTAATTCCTTTCCCAAATGTTATAATCAAAAAATTAACAGTTATTAAAACCTGTAAAATTATTATGCTCGGTACGTTCCAACAGAGTAGTCTCCGTATTGAAGTCAATGCCAAAGAAGCTGATATTCGAGACAGTTTATTACGTCCGAGTCAGTTGCAAAAATGGTTATGGCCGCAACGGTTTGACCCCGGACTTCCTGAACAATTTCAACCCGGATTAACCTTTACCAGTTCCCTTGGCCCAGTGAAAATTGAACATTATGTTGATGTCAGTCAGCCTAATTGTTTAAGACTCTTATTAAGTCACGGAATTGATGGGTTTCATGAGTGGTATTGGGGAGAAGGTTGGGTACAATCTCGTTTAGAAGGAATTTCTATACTCCCTTTGAATTTAGGTCAAACCCTGAGTTTAATTCAGTTACGGGACTTTCTGGCTCGAAAAAATATCCCCCATAATTAGTTTTTATAAAACCGATAAAAAGGTTTTAATCCCTAATCCTAAAACCGCTAACATAAACAATCGTTTGATCCAAATATTACTCAGATTAAGAGCAATTTTTGCTCCTAATATTCCCCCGAAAAACATAGCTAAACTGAGGACAATTCCTAATTGATAATTAACCAGTCCATAAAAGATAAAAATTAGAGTAGCCACTAGGGAGGAAAACAAATTAATAACTTTGGTAATAGCAACAGCTTCTAGGAAGGTTTGATGAAATAGCATCACATAACTCGCCGTCAGTAGGGTCACATAACCCCCACTAAAAAAACCTCCATAAATTCCTAATAAAAAAGTGACTAAATATCCTAAAGTTTTTGATAAATTTGAGGGGGGTTTGGTCTGGGGTTTAACTCCGGTTTGAGGGTTTAAAAATACAAAAATTGCGATCGCGATCATAAACACAGAAATCAGCAAAGATAGGGTATTTTTGGAAATTGTAAACACCAAAAAAGCCCCTAAAATTGAACCGAATATTGTTAGAATAATTAAACTGGGTAAACCTTGGGTATTGAGTTTTCTAGCCCTAATAAAAGGAATAGTTCCCCCTAAACTCAAAAAGGTTAACGCCAACATATTTGTCGCGATCGCAATATCCGGTTCTATTCCCATTTGTAACATCACGGGAACAGTAATTAAAGAAGTACAACCCGTGACAACACTAATTACTCCCGTACAAAAAAACACTAAACTTAGAGTTAATAAAAGGATTGGCGTGAGTAAATTTTCCATCCTAATATTTTTAGGCTTTGGGGTGGTTTTTCAGTCCTATTCTATTCACGCCACAACCGAATGTTCAGGACGGGCAAAAATCATCCGACCTGCGGAAGTTTGCAGGGAACTGGTGACAATCACTCGCACCTGATCTCCCACATATTCGCTGCCTGCTTCCACCACAACCATTGTGCCATCATCTAAATAACCAATCCCCTGGGAGGGTTCTTTCCCTTCCTTGCGAATTTTCAAATCAATAATATCCCCCGGTAAATAGGAGGGACGAATCGCTTGCACCAAATCATTAATATTCAAAACTGGAACTTGTTGTACCGTTGCCACTTTCGATAAATTATAATCATTGGTTAATAGAGTTCCATTGATTTCTTGAGCAAATCGGACTAATTTAGCATCAACGGTTTGCGCTTCCTCATAATCAATAGGATGAATCGAAATCTGATCGGGATATTCTTCCCGCAGGCGATTTAAAATATCTAATCCTCGCCGTCCTCGCACCCGCTTTTGATCGTTAGCCGCATCAGCAACTAATTGTAACTCCTGTAAAATAAACTGGGGGACTAAAATCTGACCTTCAATAAACCCTGTTTCTAACAAACTTTCAATCCGACCATCAATAATACAACTGGTATCAATTACTTTGGTATAAGCAGGTTTGAGAGTTCCTTCTGCTAATAACATTGAGTCTAAACTACTGGGATTAATAATTCTCAAGAATGCCCGTCCGTGGGTATCTGCTAAATTAACGCCCGTAAACCCAAACATGGCACTACATAAGAGCGCGAACAGGGGTTTGATAAACCCAAATTCCCGGGGAATAGGCAGTAAAAATAACGGGGCTAACATTAAATTAGCGACTAATAATCCAATTACCAAACCGATAGCGCGGGTGATTAATACGTCAAGAGGCATCTGGCGCACTTGTTCTTCTAAGCGACGGTAGGTGGTTTGCACCACTAAACCGATGACGCCCCCGATTAAAGCAGTAAATGCACCCGTAACCGATCGCAGTCCTTCGATATTTGTGACTTGATCGAGTACGGGTTTCGGAAGCAATTCAATGCCGTAGAAGCCCGTCCCAGCACCAGCTATTATGAATAAAATAATAATGATTGCATCTAGCATGATTTTAAGCCGATGGAAGTGGTTTAGAAATCCCGTTAAGGATATCCGTGAGTCTGTGTACCATTATATCTTCTGTGGGAAACCTAATTGGGATTCGACCGTTAGGGAAAACCGACCGCACTTATTCACCGGACTGCATTTTTGTCTATAACCACCGCAGACTGTTAATTATAGGCAAAATTTAGATAAAGAAACTCCCCCACTCCTTCACAAAAACTTTAGAATTTGCTATACAGCAATCTTAAATAAGATGAATGATTCCTCGATTGTTACTAAGTTTGAATCCTCTTTTCCCTCTTTAGAATCGCCAAGCTCCGCCTATTTGCATATTCCGTTTTGTCGTCGCCGTTGTTTTTACTGTGATTTTGCTGTGTCGGTGGTGGGCGATCGCAAACATGGAGAAAATTCTGCCATGATTCAAGACTATGTAAAAATATTATGTCAAGAAATTGCTCAAGAATCCGTTTCTGATAATATTTCTCCTTTGAAAACTGTTTTCTTTGGCGGGGGCACTCCTTCCTTATTATCGGTTAATCAGTTAGCACAAATTTTACATTTAGTGGATCAAAAATTAGGCATTGCCCCGGAGGCAGAAATTTCCATGGAAGTAGACCCCGGAACTTTTGATCAAGAAAAATTACAAGGTTTTCTGGATTTAGGCATCAATCGAATTAGTTTGGGGGTGCAAGTCTTTCAGGATAAACTCTTGCAATTAGCTGGGCGATCGCATACCGTTGATGAAATTTTTTCGGCTATTGATATTATTGAAAAAACGGGGATTAAAAACTGGAGTTTAGATTTAATTTCGGGTTTACCTGAACAAACCTTAGAAGATTGGGAATATTCTTTAAAAACTTTATTGAAAATCAACCCTAATCATATCTCAATTTATGACTTAATTGTTGAAGATAAAACCGCCTTTTCTCGATATTATACCCCCGGTGAATTTCCCTTACCCACAGAAGAAGCCACCGCCCAAATGTATCGTTTAGCTCAACAACTATTAACACAAGCTGGTTATGAACATTATGAAATTTCTAACTATGCCAAACCCGGATTTCAATGTCAACATAATTTAGTCTATTGGAAAAAACAACCCTATTATGGATTTGGCATGGGGGCGGCAAGTTATCTTCAGGGTTATCGCCTAACTCGACCTCGAAAACGACAAGAATATTATGCCTGGGTTAATGGTAATTATTCCTATAATATTGCCGAATTTGTCGATACAACCCAAGAAAGACTATTAGAAACCTTAATGTTAGGATTTCGGTTAGCAGAAGGAATTAATTTAGAATATTTATCCCAACAATTTGGAGCCGAAACCCTAGCCCAAATATTAACAATATTAACTCCTTTTTATCAACAAGGATTAGTTCAATTTTTAGATATCCAGAAACACCCAATTGATAAAACCCTTCCACCCGAATTAAATCAAGGTTTTATTCGATTAACTGATCCCGAGGGTTTCTTAGTTTCTAATCAAGTTTTATCGACATTATTCGCCGAATTAAGTGAATTGTAGCTTAGGTTGTGTCCTATTTCGGTTTTCTTTGTTATATATTAGGACTTACGCAGAAACCGGGTTTCTGAACGAGAAATCTTGATTTCATCCGCAAAATCACCGGCCAGAAACCTGGTTTCTTTGGTCTTGTGCGTAAGTTCTGTATTAGTAAAATATTTTGAGGCAAAAACATGACAGAAACACAATTTAACTTTTTTCAACAATGGTATCCCCTATCAATTCTTGCGGATCTTGACCCTAAACGACCCAAAGCTATGACGGTATTAGGTATTCGGTTAGTCATTTGGAAACCCCAAAAACAGCAACATTATCAAGTCTTTTTAGATCAATGTCCCCATCGTTTAGCCTCTTTAAGTGAAGGCAGAATTGATGAAAAAACGGGGAATTTAATGTGTAGTTATCACGGTTGGGAATTTAATAATCAAGGCATTTGTAGCCGAATTCCCCAAGCAGAAAACCCCGAATTAGTGAAAGATAAATTTTGTGTTCAAGTGTTTCCTACCCGAGAAGAACAGGATTTATTATGGTTTTGGGCCGATCCCTTATCCTCGGAATTAGCTACCCAAACTCCCTTGCCTTTATCCCCTCAACTGAATGCAGAAAAAGGGTTTATTTGGACTTCCTATGCTCGAGAATTAGAATATGATTGGCAAACTTTAGTGGAAAATGTTTTAGATCCGAGTCATGTTCCCGTTGCCCATCATGGTTTACAAGGAAGACGAGAAAACGCCAGACCAATTCCCATGGAAATTGTCCATTCTACCTTGAATTTAATTGAAGCAAAAACCTCTATTCATCTTCATAAGATTATATTTCAACCCCCTTGTTATATCGACTATGAAATTGTCTTTCCATCGGGAAAAAAATTTGGGATTGTGGTGTATTGTATTCCTACATTACCCGGAAAATCAAGATTAATTGCTTTGTTTCCTCAAAACTTTGCCCAAACCTTAGTTAAAATTACTCCTCGATGGTGGGAACATATTATGCTGCGAAATTTAGTGATTGATAGCGATATGGTTTTACTCCATCATCAGGAACGATTTTTACACGAAAAGCAAATCAAAGAAACCTGGAAAACCGCTTATAAAATGCCCACGGGTGCTGATCGTTTAATTATTGAATTTCGCAAATGGTTTGATCGTTATTGTGACGGACAATTACCTTGGCAACAACTGAATATACCAGTCCCCGATTATTTTCCGTTTAATGATAACCGTCAACAATTACTAGATATTTACCATCAACATACCCAAAATTGTAGTAGCTGTAGCAACGCCTTAAACACGATTAAAAAGTTACAGTTGGGGTTATTAATTTATTTCGTATTAACGGTTTCCGGTGTAGCGTTAATGTCCGATCCTATTCGATTACAATGGGGGGTTCCTTTAATAGCGATCGCCATTTTCGGACTAGGCATTTATGGAATCTTAAAATATTATTTAGAACCTAAATTTTATTTTGTAGATTATATTCATGCTGAGAAAAAGTAAAACAATAGAAACCGGGCTTCTTAGGTCAGAAATCCGGTTTCTTGGGTAATTCTATTTGAGAAGTTAAACAGTTGCTTGTTTCTCCAATATCAATTTAGAGCGTTTTACCTTTTCAGGAATATCAATTGGATAATTCCCAGTAAAACACGCCGAACAGAAAGTAGTAGTATCTTCCCGGGTGGCGATTAACATTCCTTCCCAACTCAAATAAGCTAAAGTATCCACTCCAATTTGTTGACGAATTTCCTCAACGGATTTAGTCGCCGCAATTAATTGTTCTTGGCTATCGGTATCAATCCCATAAAAACAAGGATGGGTAACTGGAGGAGAAGAAATTCTCATGTGAACTTCCTTAGCACCCGCATCCCGCAGCGCCTTGACAATTTTGCGACTGGTCGTCCCTCGGACAATCGAATCATCCACCATAATCACCCGTTTGCCTTCCAAGACATCTCTTAACGGGTTTAACTTCATCCGAATCCCTGACTCCCGCATACTTTGGGTCGGTTGAATAAACGTCCGACCCACATAACGGTTTTTAATTAATCCCTCAGCAAAAGCAATTCCAGATTCCTGGGAAAATCCAATCGCCGCCGGAATTCCAGAGTCAGGAACTCCAATCACAATATCCGCGTCCACAAAGGATTCTCGGGCTAAAATTCGGCCGATTTCCAAACGATAAGTATAGAGACTTTCGCCACACATCACACTATCAGGACGGGCAAAATAAATCATCTCAAATACACATAATTTCCGAGCGGGTTTGGGACTCCAGTGGAAAGATGACATTCCTTCTTCTGTGATCCAAACCAATTCCCCCGGTTCCACATCCCGCAGATATTCCGCCCCAATAATATCTAATCCACAGGTTTCCGACGCCAAAACATACCGTTGGGGACTCGTCGGTAAAATTCCAATCACTAACGGCCGTATCCCATTCGGGTCACGGACTCCCATCATTCCTTTAGGAGTCCCAATCACTAAACTATAGGCCCCCTGGCACAGAGTAAAGGCACTCAAAGCCCCTTCTAACCAGTCTTTGTTATTATTGACTTCCGAAGCGATCGCTAAAGCAATCATTTCACTATCGGTGGTGGTCAGAAAATCACATTCCCGCCGGGTTAATTCTTCACGCAATTCGCCCGTATTGACTAAATTGCCATTATGAGCTAGAGCCAGGGAACCCAGACGGGTTGAAACCACCGCCGGTTGAGCATTCACCACCCGACTCGATCCCGTCGTAGAATAGCGGGTATGACCGACAGCCAGATCCCCAGTCAACCCATTTAAAATAGTTTCATTAAAGACTTGGGAAACTAATCCCATCTCTTTGTGCAAATGCACCGTTTCGCCATCAAAAGTAGCGATTCCGGCGGATTCTTGGCCCCGATGTTGCAGCGCGTACAGACCAAAATAAGTAAGTTTGGCCACATCCTCCCCTGGAGCATACACCCCAAAGACGCCACAGGCTTCTTCTGGTTTATCAGGTCGGTCGGGATCAACCTGAGCAGACGGGGTATCAAGGGAATCGTTTGGAATCATTTTAAGGTTTTGCTCCTGATTGGCAAAGTCAGATGGTGAAATAGATGAATTAAGGCTACTGGATGGTGGGAGTCTAACTCCTAAAAAGTTAACATTTTCTTAATCTTATCTCTTTTTAGCTGAAATCGCAAGAAAGCTCCACCCCTGCCGTCCTCTCCCTCGCTTTGGGTGGAAATTAGGCTTAACCGTCCAACCGACGTTCAATTCCGTTAAAATAGCGATCGCCCATTTCTTCCAGATTCACCTGAATTAAACCCTGATCATCAGAGGCTAAAATCCGCAACCCTTCAGACGCCGAACCCACAAAACCCAAGTTTTGCCAGATCTCGTTTTCTTCCCCTAACTGTTGGTGTAGAAATTCTTCCCACACCGACTGATATTCAGGAAGCACAGAAACCAGAATTCGTCCTCCTCCTTCCGCAAAGAGAATTTCATCCCAACGGACAGCAGCATTAGAACTTAAATTCAGCTTAACCAGAGCTCCTTTTTTGCCACTCAAACAGGATTCGGCCAAGGCCACCGCTAATCCTCCTTCTGCACAGTCATGGGCCGATTTAATCCACCCCTGACGAATACCTTGCCGACAGGCGGCTTGTACCTTTGCTTCTAGGCCAAAATCCACCCTCGGAGGCTTGCCCGCAATTGTGCCATGCAACACCGCCAGATATTCGGACGCGCCCAGGGTCGGCAGGGTTTTGTCATCCCCCAAAAGATAGATTAAATCCCCCGAACCCTGCCAACCTTGGCCACAAACTCGAGTTAAATCCGCAATTAATCCCACCATCCCCACCACCGGGGTCGGATAAATTGATTCCGGGTTCCCCTGGGCGTCCAGGGTTTCATTATATAAAGAGACATTCCCCCCCGTCACCGGAGTATTAAACGCCTTACAGCCATCGGAAATCCCCCGACAGGATTCGGCCAATTGCCAATAACCTATGGGTTTTTCCGGGCTACCAAAATTTAGGTTATCCGTCACCGCAATGGGTTCAGCCCCTACACAACTTAAATTCCGGGCGGCTTCGGCTACGGTTGCTTTAGCTCCTTCGTAGGGGTCAAGATACACATACCGAGAGTTACAGTCTACTGTTGCAGCTAGTCCCCTTCTTTGAGCAGGGGGAGCAGGGGGAGCA
>DATNRE010000589.1:0-4688 GCA_036703685.1 Candidatus Obscuribacterales bacterium | reverse complement strand
AATTTCCCGAGGTAGCTCCCCTTCGGCAAACTGTTCCCGAATTCGGACTAATCCCCCATGCTCGGAAACTAATTTGGTTTGGGCGAGAACGCTTCCGGGTGTGACCGTATCTCCATTTTTGACTAAAGGTTCGGCCGCCGGGGGTAGGTTATATACTTCTCCTCCGAGAACCCAAATCAGACCCCCCCGTTGGGCGATGCGGGTCATGTTCCCTTGACGGTCGGTTTTTTCTTCGGGAACTACGTCGGCAAATTTGACTTCCCCAGCTAAGTCCGTGGCGACATCCTTGGTGGCTTTTTCCGTGGTTTTCCGGGCTGTCCGACCCCCGGCGGCAATTTCCGCTAGGATTTCGTTAGCTTTAACTCGTTGGCCTTCTTGGACAATAATCGTTGTCCCTTGGGCGATACTGTGTTTTTCGGTATTTTTTCCGCCACCCTCGACAATAATTTGGCCCGTGTTTTCCACGATGAACGCATCATCTCCGTGACGGGTACGGAAGGGACGGACTCGCAGGGATTTAGAGAACTTGACCACCCCATCAATTCCGGCTCGGATCATCCCCGCGGCTTCGGCGGTGAAAACCCCCCCGGTGTGGAATGTCCGCATGGTTAACTGGGTTCCGGGTTCGCCGATACTCTGGGCGGCAATAATTCCCACCGCTTCCCCCAGGTTGACGTTATGACCATGGGCTAAACTCCAGCCATAGCAATGTTGACAGACGGAACGGTTGGCTTCGCAGGTTAGAGGCGATCGCAATAGCACTTCCTCAACCCCGGCTTCCTGAATGGCTAGGGCTAACTCCTCACTCACGGAGTGATTTTTCACCGCCTGTTCTGACTGATATGTGACAATTTCTCCGGTTTCGGGGTGGCGCACATCTTCCCCTAACACCCGACCCATTAACCGATCTTTAATCGGAATTAACACCCGTTCCCCATCGGTCATACTGCGAGTCCAAATCCCCTTACTGGTTCCGCAGTCAATTTCCCGCAGAATCACATCCTGGGAAACATCGACTAAACGGCGGGTTAAATACCCAGAGTCGGCGGTTCGTAGAGCCGTATCTACTAGACCTTTGCGCGCCCCATAGGAGGAAATAATATACTCCGTAACGGTTAAGCCTTCTCGGAAGTTGGTTTTAATCGGTAGATCGATAATTTCCCCTTGGGGGTCAGCCATCAAACCCCGCATCCCGACTAACTGACGGACTTGGGAAATATTCCCCCGCGCACCAGAGAAGGCCATCATATAAACTGAGTTCAGGGGGTTACTGGCTTTAAAGTTTTCCACCACCCGATCTTTCAGGGCTTCAGATGTACCATTCCAAGTATCAATAACTTTTTGGAACCGTTCAACTTCGGTAATTTCTCCTTTAATATAACGGCGTTCTGTATTTCTAATTTCTTCTTCCGCCTCCTCTAATAAAGCTTTCTTAGAAGGTGGAATTTGTAAGTCATCAACACTAATTGAAACCCCGGCTTTTGTGGCATAAGTAAACCCTAATTCCTTTAATTCATCGGCAATTTGGGCGGTACGAGCCGTACCATAATTCATAAAAGCCCAGGACATGATTTTTTTTAATTGTCCTTTATCAATAACTTGATTCCGAAAGATTTTTTTGTTAGCCATGATTTTAAATCAGTGATCAGTTATCAGTTAATTCTTAACTATTACCCCTTATCCCTTAGAGCTAATCAGTAATGGTAATGGGTTTGAGTAGGTTCATTTCTTGTCGTGAATATTCCTTTAATTACAAGAAATTTAAGGTGGATTCACCAAGAACAATAAACTCTACCCATTACCCATTACCTATTACCCATTACCTATTGAATTAGGGTGTCTTGAACGGTTTTATTGAAAATGACGCGGCCTGGAGTTGTCCGAATATATTGAGTTATAATATTTCCCTCGGCATCTTCTCGAACTCGACGCAGTAGTTTACCTGTCTTTTTGCCCACATAGGTTTTAGTAATGACTCCGGTTATAGAATCCTGCTGTTCAACGCTTATTTGTTCTGCTTCATCGGAGATCATCTCCCCATCAAATCGCACCATGACATAGGAATGCAAGGCCAAAGCCCCCTGTTTATAGGCTAGGATGACATCTTCTAAATCAGCAAAATAGCGGTGGCTTTGATCCTCCAATTTGGGGTTTTCTGCGGTTAAATAATAACATCCCAACACCATATCCTGACTAGGTGTCACAATCGGTCTACCCGTAGCTGGAGACAGAATATTATTGCAGGCTAACATTAATAACCGGGCTTCTGCTTGGGATTCAATCGATAGGGGGACGTGAACGGCCATTTGGTCACCGTCGAAGTCGGCGTTAAAGGCGGGACAAACTAACGGATGCAGTTGAATCGCCCGACCATCTACTAAAATCGGTTCAAAGGCTTGAATCCCTAAACGGTGCAAGGTTGGGGCACGGTTTAGCATCACCGGATGTCCTAGGATAACTTCTTGTAAGACCTCCCAAATACTCGAATCATTCCGTTGAATCAGTTTTTTGGCCGCTTTAATATTGTTGACTAATCCTTGACGAATTAGGCGGTTAATCACAAAGGGTTGGAACAATTCAATTGCCATTTCCCGAGGTAAACCGCACTGGTGCATTTTTAATTTTGGCCCCACCACGATAACCGAACGTCCCGAATAATCGACCCGTTTTCCTAATAGGTTTTGGCGGAATCGTCCTTGTTTTCCTTCGATAATATCGGAGAGGGATTTTAAGGGTCGATTATTTGCCCCCACCACCGTCCGACCCCGACGACCGTTATCAATTAAGGCGTCAACGGCTTCCTGTAACATCCGTTTTTCGTTACGGATAATAATTTCTGGAGCCAGAATTTCCTGCAACCGAGCTAACCGATTATTTCGGTTAATCACTCGACGATAGAGGTCGTTTAAATCGGAGGTAGCAAACCGTCCCCCATCTAACTGCACCATCGGTCGTAAATCGGGAGGAATGACGGGAATGACATTCAAAACCATCCAATCCGGTTTGGAACCCGTAGCCACAAAGTTATCAATTACCCGCAACCGTTTAATATATTTGGCGCGTTTTTGTCCCTTGGCAACGGCAATTTCTTCCCGTAATCTTTCGGCTTCTTCTTCTAAGGGGATATCTTCGAGTAAACGGGAGATGGCTTCGGCCCCAATTCCCACTTCAATTCCGGTTAAAGTGGAATCCTCACTATAAATTTGGTCTTCAATTTCTAACCAAGTATCTTCAGTTAATAACTGTTTATAGGATAGGCCCTCATAGTTACCCGGATTTAACACCACATAGGCATTAAAATAAACAACCTGCTCCACATCCCGCAATGGCATATCTAATAAAATAGCCATATAACTTGGGATACCTTTGAGATACCAAACATGGGTCACAGGAGCAGCTAGTTTAATAAAACCCATCCGGTGACGACGAACCCGGGATTCTGTTACCTCTACCCCGCAGCGTTCACAGACAATTCCACGATGTCTGACCCGTTTATATTTCCCACAATGACATTCCCAATCCTTTGCCGGGCCAAAAATTCGTTCACAAAACAACCCGTCCATCTCCGGTTTCAGGGTTCTGTAATTGATGGTTTCGGGTTTGGTGACTTCTCCAACCACCTGACCATTGGGTAGGGTTCTTTCTCCCCACTGACGAATGCGTTCTGGAGATGCGATTCCAATTTTAACGTAATCAAACCGTTGTTCAATTTTAGCCATTTTATTCAGGGAATAGGGAATAGGGAACAGGGAACAGGGAACGGGGAACAGGGAACAGGGAATAGTAAAGAATTCAACAGTTGGTTAACTTATCAACTGATAACTCCTCAACTGATAACTGTTAACTGTTAACTGATGACTGATGACTGATAACTCCTCAACTGATAACTGTTAACTGTTAACTGATGACTGATGACTGATAACTCCTCAACTGATAACTGTTAACTGATGACTGATGACTGAATTTATTCGTCTTCTTCGACTGAACTACTTAAATCATAAGTAGGTTTAGCGGGGGCAAAGTTATTGGAGGTGTAGGTCATCCGGGTGGCTGGGATATCAGCCATCAGGTCTACTTCCACATCTCGACTACCGCCTTCGTCGGTGGTTTCCACCTTATGCACCGCAATATCCAAACACAACGACTGCAACTCCCGCATCAACACCTTGAAGGATTCCGGTGTCCCAGGGCGGGGGATGGTTTTACCCTTAACAATGGCGTTGAGGGCTTCGTTTCGTCCCTGCATATCGTCGGATTTGACCGTTAACAACTCCTGCAAGGTATAGGCCGCCCCGAAGGCTTCCAAGGCCCAAACCTCCATTTCTCCAAATCGTTGTCCCCCCTGTTGGGCTTTTCCTCCCAGGGGTTGCTGGGTGACCAAAGAGTAAGGGCCCGTAGACCGGGCGTGAATCTTATCATCGACCAAGTGAACCAGTTTCAACATATAGGCAATTCCCACGGTGACAGGTTGGTCAAAGGGTTCTCCGGTACGACCGTCATAAACAATGCTTTTCCCAGGATAGTTTTCGTTAAATAACCAATCTTTTTTGGTTTTATCCCGGGCTTCTTTTAACTTCCCGTGCACGGTTTCCCGAGACATTTCTGGCCCGTGCATTTCATCAAAGGGAACCACTTTGAACCGTTTTTTCAGGTTTTGACCCGCCCACCCTAATAAACATTCAAAGATT
>DATNRE010000588.1:0-1899 GCA_036703685.1 Candidatus Obscuribacterales bacterium | reverse complement strand
AAACTGTTGACGAATTTTGTCAAATAATTCAGGGTCTTGGTTTTGCATGGGTCTTTCTCTAGTAAACTATAAAATAGCGATCGCGAAAAAAACAAATTAACCCGGTTTCTCACCCAGATTTTAGCCGTTCTATCCCAATTTTTTGTTGAGAAACTGGATTTTTCCGCAATATTTTAGTCATTCTATCCCAATTCTTTGGTCAGAAACTGGATTTCTGCCTTGTTGCGATCGCACCCTTCCTATTTATACAATGCCATCTATGGATAACAAAATCACATTTCTACTCAAAGTTCTACTCTTGTCCCTGGGACTATCGGTTTTGATTAAGTTCCTTGGCCCCTTGCTGGCAATTCCCCCATCCTCAACCATTGCCCTAGTCGCCGTTTGCTTACCTTCAGTGATTTTAGCCCTAATATTCACTTGGCGAGCTAGACAACATTCTCAACAGCCGGAATAGTTGAGCAAAAAAGACCCGGGAGAGTTCAAAAACAAGCAATTAATGAAAACTATTACTGAAATTAACGATAAAATTCTTCAAAACCGTGCCGTTGTTTGGACAGTGGAAGAACTCAAGGCCCGAGTGACCCCCGATAATATTGCCCAAATTGCTGAACAGGTTGATGTGATCACTACGGGAACTTTTGAACCCATGGAAGGCTCCGGGGCCGTGATTAACCTAGGTCATACCGACCCCCCAATTAATATTAAAACCTGTTGGTTAGATGGGGTTCCGGCCTATAGTGGCTTTGGGGCGGTGGATTTGTATTTGGGGGCAGCCCAAATGATAGACGACGCGGAGGAAACCCGAGAGCGGGGTGGAGGTCACGTAATTGAAGATTTAATTGCCGGAAAATCGATTCATCTGAAAGCATCGGGGGTGGTTTCTGACTGCTATCCTCGCAATTCCTTTGAAACCACTATCACCCGAGATACAATTAACCAATTTTATTTATTTAATCCTCGCAATCTTTATCAAAATTTTATTGTGGGAGTGAATGGAGGCGATCGCCCGCTTTATACCTATCTTGGCCCCTTACAACCCTATTTAGGAAATGCGGTTTATTCTAATCCGGGTGCCTTAAATCCCCTGCTCAACGATCCCGATTTACAACTAATTGGGATTGGAACTAAAATTTTTATCGGAGGCGGAATTGGCTATATTACTTGGGAAGGAACCCAACATTTTCCCCTGCAAAAACGCTTAGAAAATCGCACTCCCATCGGCCCGGCGGCGACCCTAGCATTAATTGGAGATGCAAAACAAATGAATCCCTATTGGGTGCGGGGTTGTTATTTCAACAATTACGGCCCTTCATTAATGTTAGGGGTAGGAATTCCGTTACCCGTTTTGAATCAAGAAGTGATTGTTCGTTGTGCCGTTTCCGATCAAGATATTGTGGCGCCTGTGATTGATTTTGCGATTCCTCGGCGGGTACGCCCTACCTTTGGTTTAGTAACTTATAGCCAACTGAAAAAAGGCAAAATTTCTATAGAAGGAAAAACCATCAAAACCGCCCCCCTAGCCAGTATTTCCCGTTCTCGTGAAGTTGCCCAAGAGTTAAAAAAATGGATTGAGTCTGGAAGTTTTACTCTAACAGAACCCGTGGCTCCCCTCTCTGATAATCGTTCTTTTATTCCCCAAAATATTTGGGGTTCCCAAATTAGTTTAGAGTGAAACTGTTAACTAATCACTAATAACTGTTCACTAATCACTAATAACTGTTCACTAATCACTGATAACTGTTCACTGATAACTGATCACTGATTTTAGCTTTCTTCCGAGGAAGATTTGCGTTTTAACGGTTTAGGAATCGGTTCTCGACGCTCAGGAGGCGGAGCATCATCGGAGGGGAATTTAGGTTTATAAGGACGAGATCCCGCGTTAAATTGACCTTGACC
>DATNRE010000587.1:0-3584 GCA_036703685.1 Candidatus Obscuribacterales bacterium | reverse complement strand
AACAAAAATTCGGTAACGACCGATAGCTGGAGCAAAGTGGACTCGTTCAATCAAATTCCGAGCGTCTTCAACTCCGTTGTGGGAAGCTGCATCAATTTCCATGACATCTAAACTGCTTCCTTTTTCGATAGAATGACAGGACTGACATTGACCGCAGGGAGTAACAGTGGGTTGGTCGGTAGCGGTGCAATTTAAGGACTTCGCTAAAATTCGGGCTGTTGAAGTTTTTCCAGTCCCTCGTTCTCCTGTAAACAAATAAGCAGGAGCAATTTTGTTCGCTTGAATTGCGTTAGAAAGGGTTCTTTGAATGTACTCCTGTCCGGTTAATTGAGATAGGGTACGGGGACGATATTTCTGAGGAAATGGAGTGTACATAATGACAAGAAAAGTTATGATTTGACAACAGGCATTAACAAGTATTGGCTATCGATTAAAAGATGGGGTTGTTCTCGATTACCAAAGGGTTTTAAGATAGCCGGATGAGCACTATCAATGAGGTGAATTGAAATTTCAGAACTAGCGATCGCTTTAATCCCTTCCAACAAATACTTAATATTGAAAGAAATAGACAAAGAATGACTAAAGTTGATAATTGCCATCATTTCTTCTCTTCCATTCCCAAACTCCCTTAATAAGGATAAGGAAACTTGCTGGTTTTCAGGATTAAAGTCAATATTGATAATTTTTTCCTTTTTATCCGCCAAGACCGAGAGCCGTTCCAGTGCTTTCACAAAAGGTAATTTTTCCAGGTAAACTTGATGTTTGAACTCGTGGTTTAATAGCTCTTGGTAGGCGGGATATTCTCCTTCTAAACAACGAGTGATTAGCCGTTGCACGCCCCAACAAAATTCTACATAACCCGTGGTCAGATTATAAGAGAGTTGTACAGGTTCAGCAGAAGTCCGACTCGATAAAATCCGCTCTAGTTCCAATAGAGATTTAGCGGGAAGGGTAAATTGCAAAGGTTCTGTATTCTCCGTTTCTTTCTTTTTCTTGAACCCTTGAATGGAGGTTTCTACCACAGCTAACCGATGACCGTCCGTTGCAGCCAATTCTAAGGTATTAGAGTTAATTTTTAGATGCACTCCAGTTAAGATTTGCTTCGTTTCATCGGTCGCTGTTGCAAATAATGCTCCTTTAATACCACTTTTTAGAGCTTCCGCAGCAATAGCCAGATTTTGGCAAGGATTGACTTCAGGAATTGAGGGGAATTCATCGCTTGATAAACCTCGAACTTGGTAGCGTCCACTGGCCGAAACTAAAGTTAAAATCGGATTTTGTTCGGGTTTAGTTGTACTTAAAGGGTGATCTTGGTTATTTTCAGCGTTCAAGGAAATTGAGTTACTTAATTGGAGATCACCGGAAGAAAACTTGCGAACAATTTCACTTAAAAGTTCGGCGGGAATTGTTGTTTCTCCGGGAGTGTTAACCTTAGCTTCAAAGGAAGTTTGAATAGCTAAACTCAGATTAAATACGCTTAAGTAAACACGCTGAGTTTTAGAGCAAGCTGCTAACAGAACATTACCTAATATGGGATGGGTTGGTTTAGCAGGAACAGCATGGCTAACCAGTTCGAGGTGAGTTGCTAAATCATTTTGTGTGCAAAGCAGTTGCAGAGTAGCATCTGAAGTTGAGGAAGATGGGGAAGTTTTAGAGGTGTTAACAACCTGGCTTTTTTCTTCTCTTAAAATTTTAGAGGTTTGAGAAGGAACAGTTTGAAGGTCAGAGGATTTGTTCTTTTTAATTCGGCTTTGAGTTGCCGAACGTCGGGTTTTAGTTGGCATTTTTCCCATTAATATATTGATCAAAACCTAGCAGCGATAGCTGCTTAAAAACTGGGACATTATTATTATTTTTTATAATCCCGCTTGTTGTAAAGCTAACTCTAAAAGAGATTGGACTTGGAGAATTTCTGCCCATTGATTAAGATAGTTGAAGTCCAGACGTTCTCCTTGCACTTTTAAAACTCCCAAGACATCTCTCCACTGTTTTTGAGATTCTGTAGCAGACAGTAAATACCAATATAACTTTTGTAGAATTATATCTTCGGCTGAATAAATGTAAATACCTTTTTCAGATTCATCAATTTTATAAAGTTGGCGACGATTCATTTTAGAACGAGAAAAAGCATCATCTCCAATCACAAAAATATCTATTTTTTCTAATGAGGTTAAATGAATAACATTGAAAGAGCGTTTCTCATTCACTGCTTCGACAACCGCCGATTCACTAATATAAAACTCCTGTTCCATTGCTCGAATGAGTTGCTGTGCTTTTGACAGCGAAATGCTGATAACTAAATCTAGATCTTGGGTTGAGCGGCTCTCTCCTAACAGGGAACTGGCTACAGACCCACCCACTAAATAGGGAATATTTAAAGTCTCAAATAGGGTTGCCATTCGACTAGCGAGTTCTAAAGGATCTTCAATCATAAATTTTTCTTCAAATTCTGTTGTTTTTAATCTTAAACCGGTTAGCCATTCTGAGCCTAAGTGCCTTCTGATGAATTCTTGATAAATCTTGGATGAAGAAGCATTAGGATAATGATTTTTAATGGCTATTATCGTTAGTTTACGAGTGGCTTGATTGAACTGTCGAAACCTTTGGGTTCTCTGTTGGGGTGTCAGTTGTCGAAGCAGTTGAAACATCAGCACATCTGCATCAATGCTGGTGTCTTCTGACTGAGAACGGTATCCAGGTGTAACTGCCGAGGTGGGAATTTGTGGCATTAGTTATCTGGGTTAGAGTGAAATTTAATAGACCATTGCAGGAAGAAGAAACGTTATCGATTCAAAAACATTTTAGAATACCGTTAATTGAGTTTGAGCTAGATTTGAGGAGAAAAAAGCGCAAGTCGTCTATGCCTAGCAATTCCTCACCTTCATTCACAACAGAGCCAGAAAACAGTCTGCGGGAGAAACTGATCCGCTCAATCTGGCTGCACAGGGACAAATACTGTTATTTATTTGAACCCGATGGCTCTTATCGATTATTAAGCACAGATCGCCGAGGTCAGTACACCATCTTACCCGATGGTCGCTCGGTTTTGCTGGCTTGGATAACTGATCCCTTCACTGAAACACTGTGTGTGCAGGAGGATGGCAGTTTGTTCATGAGTGGGAGTGCCTTTGTGGAAATTGGGACACGCTCCGAAGCACCTTCACAAACCGCCAATCCCCTACCGCAGCCTGATGCGATGATTCCTAGCTTAATCCCAGAAGAACCATTGCAATCGGATCTCATTCCCTACTGGCTCCCAGAAGATTTCCGCATCTTTATGGATAATCAGGGTATATTTGGCACTTCAAGGGGTGAGGGGCAGGGAGTTGAGCCGCGAATTTTACCGACCGTCAATCAGTACAAGGGTGCAGACTGTGGATATGTGGCGTTTTATTCGCGAGATCCGGCCAAGGCTGTGTATTCAGTCGGGGGAGGAAATTATGTGATGGGACAAATTCGGCTCAAGGGCAAATATATCGGCAGAATTTTTCACCCCGAAGGCTATAAATATCAAAACATCAGTGCGGTACCCGAATTCAAGGCGTTATGTCGTACCATGTTTGGCGTTGAAGGATGGGCTGGAG
>DATNRE010000586.1:0-1529 GCA_036703685.1 Candidatus Obscuribacterales bacterium | reverse complement strand
AATAGATCAGCCTCTGTTGCGTTAATAGCGGCTTGTTGTTTGAACTGTTTGACTAAACACTGGACAAGACTCGCATCATCAAGATCAACCAAAGTGGATGCTTGAGTGGTTTCTACCAGTGACCAAAGTTGACGAAGCATTGTAGGAGTCATAAAATCTCCGATGGATGCAGTTTTGTCTGTTTTTATACAGAAAATAACAGTGTTTTTCTGAACGGGTTAGAAAGTTCTCCCGCCATTTAGCAGAAGGCTTAATACTTTCTTCAAGTTTCAAGAATAACCGAGTTTTCCCAAATTGGAGAAAAAAACATACAAGATGTCACAACAGCTATAACTCTCTTAATCCTTTGTATTAAATCTTGACAAATGCCTGAATATAGAGTTAAGATATAATGCTTTTTATATTGATTTTTTGCGTTCTATCGGGGTTTGGGAACCAAAACCGTTAAAATTTGGGGAATTACCCGAAACTGAGCGGGTGTCCAGGCCGTAATCTCCCCATCCGTATTAATCGGATAAGGTTTACGGGTATAGATTGCGAATTCCGAACCCTGGACTGCCCTAACTCCTAATTGTTGGCGATGTTTTCCCGTCCTCAAGGTTAACCAGACAAACAGCACTTGCCACCAATGTTTGATTTCTAAACTATAAAGATCTAACCGTTGATCATCAATAGCCGCATCGTGGGCAATGGGCATTCCGCCCCCATAATATTTACCATTCCCCACCGCAATTTGTAAGGTTTTTACCCGTTCTGTTTGGCCATCTTGTTCAATTAAGGCATGAAAAGGCCGAGCCTTCAGCGTCACCTGAATCGCTGCCCACACATAGGCTAACACCCCCCAACGTTGTTTTGACTGTTTGGTGAGTTTATTCGTAATACTCACACTCAACCCTAAACTGGCTACATTAAAAAAGTGTTTGCCATTCACCCAACCTAAATCAATCTTTTGTTGGTGTCCTTGGGCAATTACTTGACACGATCCGGTCAAGGTCAGAGGAATCCCTAAAGTTCGGGCTAAATCATTGGCAGTCCCCAGGGGTATTATGGCCAGGGGTAAATTTGTTTCCACCAATCCATCCACCGCCGCATTTAGGGTTCCATCCCCCCCAGCCACAATCACAAAATCCACCCGCTCTCGATAACGTTGAATCGTCGCTGTAAACTCCTCGGGATGTTCAGGGGATTCTTGAATCAGCTCAAAACCCAAAGCCTGAAGCTGATAAACCAACTGGGACAAATTCTTTTGAGCTTGGCGAGCATGGGGATTCACCAAAAGTAAAGCGGTTTTTGCATAGGCCCGATGTGGAAAAATCGCCATAACAGTTGGTTAAAAGTTAAGTTAATCTCAAGTTTAGGTAATGGAGAATTACGAATTACGAATTACGAATTGGAGTGGGTAATGGGTAATGGGTAATGGGTAATGGGTAATGGGTAATGGGTAATGGGTAATGGGTAATGGGTAATGGGTAATAGAAAGAGTTTCCCTCCCCTGCCTCCCCTGCCTCCCCTGCTCCCCCTACTCCCCC
>DATNRE010000585.1:0-2432 GCA_036703685.1 Candidatus Obscuribacterales bacterium | reverse complement strand
GGTGCTCCCCCTGCTCCCCCTGCTTCCCCTGCCCCCGGTGCTCCCCCTGCTCCTCTACTCCCCCTGCTCCTCCCCTCCCCCTGCTCCCCCTGCTCCTCTACTCCCCTTGCTCCCCCTGCTCCCCCTGCCCTACTCTAATCCTTCTTCATCCAGCTAAACATAGCCCGTAAGTCTTTGCCGACTTCTTCGATGGGATGTTCGGCTTCTTGACGACGCATGGCGGTGAAACCGGGTTTTCCGGCTTGATTTTCTAAGACAAAATCTCTAGCAAATTGACCAGACTGAATTTCGCTGAGAATTTTCCGCATTTCGGCGCGGGTTTCGTCGGTCACAATCCGAGGGCCGCGGGTATAATCTCCATATTCGGCTGTATTAGAAATACTATCGCGCATTTTGGCTAAACCGCCTTCCACGACTAAATCTACGATTAATTTAACTTCGTGTAAACATTCAAAATAAGCCAATTCGGGTTGATAACCAGCTTCGACTAAGGTTTCAAATCCGGCTTTAATTAAAGCACTTAAGCCCCCACACAAAACCGCTTGTTCACCAAAAAGGTCGGTTTCGGTTTCTTCCCGGAAAGTGGTTTCTAAAACGCCACCACGTGTGCCACCAATGCCTTTAGCATAGGCCATGGCGCGATCGCGAGCCTGTCCAGAAGCATCTTGATAGACGGCAAATAGGGCGGGAACTCCCTGGCCCTGTTCGTAGGTGCGACGGACTAAATGCCCGGGGCCTTTGGGGGCTACCATCACCACATCAACATGGGACGGAGGGACAACTTGACCAAAGTGAATATTAAATCCATGGGCAAAGGCTAGGGTTTTGCCTTCGGTTAAATAGGGTTCAATTTCGTTTTTATAAACGGTTTTTTGCACTTCATCGGGTAGCAAAATCATAATGAAGTCGGCCGCTTTGGCGGCATCTTCCACACTATGCACCGCTAAACCGGATTCTTTGGCTTTGAGGGCTGATTTACTGCCGGGGTATAACCCGACAATCACATTCATGCCACTATCTTTTAAGTTGAGGGCGTGGGCATGACCCTGGGAGCCATAACCAATAATTGCAATGGTTTTGCCTGCCAAAATATCTAAATTGGCATCGGCATCATAATACATTCGAGCCATCTGGCTTCTCCTTTAGGTGCTGATTGGGTGTGTATACAAAACTTCCATCCTATCACAAAAACTGATCCGGGTGCTGATCGGTTAGAGTTCATTCCTCAAGATTCGGTGAACATTATGGGGAAATGATCAATTGTTTCGATTTCTGATCAATCTGTTTTATCTTGCAATTCTCGTTTGAAATCGATCAGCAATTTATTCAGACTTAATTGAGAAATTTTCCCGGTTAATACCCATTGTCTGACTACTAATCCTAACCAGATTCCCGCTAAAAAAATAATCCAAAAAAATAGGATTGATTGGGATTCTAAACCACTGGTTAAGTTCATTCCAAATACGCAGGAAATCGCCGTCAGGGGAAAGAAAATAGACGCTAAAATATTCAGACGATGGGCGGCTTTAGTTGAGGATTCTGCTTCTTTGGCAACCTTGAAATCCAGAGCATTTTTTGTATTAATATAAAGAATATCTAAGGTGCGTTCAATTTCATAGGCCCAATCTCTGAAATCAATTAGATCTCGATCTTTAGGGATGGCTTCTCGGGCTGTTTGTAAGGTGGTATAAAGGTTTTCTATTGCCAACTGTAGGGGAGTAATTGCTTCTAAGAGGGTAAAATAATCTTCGGCGGTTTTAGCATTAATATAGGCTTGATTTAATTTTTCTTCGGCTAAATCATATTCTTTGATATGATTGGTTAATTGTTGCAGTCCCACACCGCCTTTACTACATTCCCAACGACTATCAGGTTTGCGCCAAAATAATAGGGCTTCGCGATCGCGATCGCCGGGTTCTGGGGCTTTATGTAATACTAATAATAAATGCTCCTCTGCTACGATAGCCCGTTGTTTACCAAAACTTTTTTGACCCAAGCGATCGGAAATTGTTACCGGAAGATTCCAAGTTAGGGGTAATTTCATAGGAGGAATGGGTAATGGGTAATGGGTAATGGGTAATGGGTAATGGGTAATAGGTAATGGGTAATGGGTAATGGTTAATGGGTAATGGGTAATGGGTAATGGGTAATGGGTAATGGGTAATAGGTAATGGGTAATAGGTAATGGGTAATGGGTAATAAACTGTTAACTGTTAACTGATAACTATTAACTGTTAACTATTAACTATTAACTGTTAACTGATGACTGATGACTGATGACTGAATAACCGTTATTTTTTATCTTTTTTTCCGTGAGGATGTTCGGGTTTGGGTTCGGCTTCAGAAGACTTTAATGCTTCATCTAAAACGGCTCTAGCTTCTTCTGCTTTCCCCCTAGCTTCTCGATATCTAAGATTAGAAACTGCGAAGTT
>DATNRE010000584.1:0-5035 GCA_036703685.1 Candidatus Obscuribacterales bacterium | reverse complement strand
GGGATTTGAACAGGCTAAACAGATTATGGCGGGTCAAATTCATCAAGATGTACGCTGTCATATTGGTGGCGATGAACAAAAGGTTGATCATATTTCAACTCGATATGAAGATATTACTTTTAAACCGATTTTGCTTCCCGTTTGGCTCTGTTCCTATAATTATCGAAATCAAAAATATCAAGTTTTAGTGAATGCTCGTACAGGAGAAGTACAAGGAGCACGTCCCTATAGTCGGTTAAAAATTGCTGCTTCTATGATTGCAGGAATGGTAACGGCGACAGCAATTATTTTAGCGTTTACGGTGGATTGGAGTCAAGTTAAAATTCCCCATTTTATCCAATATCAACCGACTCAAAACACTCAATAATGGGTAATGGGTAATAGAAAGAGCCTATAACAATCTGCACTAAGGTTGTAATATTTTTTTGGGGTTTCTGGAGATATCTAGTTTTCCCAAAAAGTATCTAAACGTAAACCCTGTTTCTTTTATTTAAACGGATTAATAATAGTGAGTTTTTGAGAAACTATTAAACCATCTTGCATATCTTCAGAATACAAAATATCCGCACCACCGGATAAGGCACTAGCAACAATTAAACTATCCCAAAAAGAGAAGTTATAGTTCATGCGTAAATCAGAAGCTATAACGATAATATTGTAATTAATCTCAATGAGAATACAACCATCATAAAATTCTTGGATAATTTGTCTAATTTTAATTTCACTAACCCTTGCTTTTCTGAGTAAAATAGCACAGACTTCATTAATGACTTGGGTACTAATCAGAATGTTCTCAGCATTAGTCAGATTGGTAGCGATATTATGCTTTTTGATTTCTTCATAATTATCGCCATCTGGATCGATCAAAAATCGATATAACCATATATTGGAATCACAAAAAATTAGAGAATTTGGCATAGCTAGAGTTGGTGAATTTCATCCCGTGTTAATTTGCGGATACCTGGAACTGAAATAGGATTTTGAGTTAATTCGGCAATCATTCCTGTTTGAGAAATTCTTTTGGGCTGTTTGAGGACAATTACTGTTACCTCATTTTCTTCTGTTAACTCCTGTTTATATTCTGCTGGTATCTCAATGATACCCTGTTTTATTTTTGCCTTAAATTCAACAGAATTAGCCATTTTACATCTCCAAATTATTTTTTTATTGTAACATAGATTTACAGGCTAGAGGATTATAGCGGTTTTCGGTTACATGAAGTACATGAGAGTGTTCTTTATCCCAAAAAAACCCGGTTTCTCATAGATATTTCGATCTAGTTTTCCCCAACAATCTCTAAGCAGAAACCGGGTTTCTTGGGTTGTGCGTAAGTTCTACCTATCACTTAGTGAAGACTAGAGACTAATCGCTTGAGAGAAATATCTAATAATTCCGGGCGATAATCTAAATGGTAGCCTAATTCCTGAATAATTCTTTCTAACAAATAACAATCTAATAAAACGTTAAGTTCCTGTTTTCCTTGGGGTAAAAAACCATCTTGGGAGGCGGTTTCTAAATAACTATTAAGGAAAGCCGCACTCACCCAGTTTGACCATAATTTGCTCCAGTGTTCCATCTGGGGTAAATTCTCCGGGCGAATCATCCCATTATTAACTTCTTCCCGCAGGGCAAAACGAGTCGCAAAATCAAAGGATTGTAACATTCCCGCCACATCTCGCAGGGGGGAACGTTTCATGCGTCTTTCACTGAGTGATCGATAGGATTCTCCCTCAAAATCAATGATCAGAAACTCTTTACCTGTATACAAGACATCATATAAAGAATAGTTACCATGACATCGGGTTCTAAGGGCGGTAATTTTCAAATTTAATAGGCTTTGAAACCGACCTAAAATATAGTTTTGATTGCTCAAAATATGTTGGGTAAGGGGTTGAAGTTCCAAGGGTAAGGTGTCCAGTTGTTTCCTGAATTTTAACAAGACTTGCCCGGTTAAATTGCGAGAATATTGATAAATTGAGCGTTGATAAAAGGTAGAAAAGGGTTCCGGGGCAAAATCAGTATTATGGGGGTCACTCGCTAGAACAATATGGAATTCAGCCGTGCGTTTTCCTAACAGTTCGGCACTGGTTAAATAGGAACCAATCAGAAGTAAAACTTCTTCAGGAATGGGTTGTTGATAGAGGTCAAATAAAGAACCAGATGTAGATAAAATCTCTAAATCTTGACTGGGTTGTAGGATGACTCGATCAAAGTAATCTCGCAGACTATCTAAGGTATAATTCCAGCCATTAATAGCATTCGGAATATACCCTTGCAGAACTCCTAATGTGAGGGATTCTCCTCGGTGACGACGATATTCTAATCCCCCTAATAATGGCGTTGTATATCCTAATTGTTGTTTTTGTTCTAAAAATTTACGGACTTCTAACTCGGGATGGATACCCTCTTCTACTCGACGAAATAGTTTAAAGAGAAAGCGATCGCCATGAATGACAAAGGAATTATCATACTCCTCTTTTAATAAATGAGGATCTAATTTTTGCTCTAAATCCTGTTGTTTTAAAGCTTCCGTTGTGGTGGCAATTAAATTACCCGACCGACCCGCATAACGGTCAGAATTGATAATCATTTTTAACGGTAAACTTAAAAAGTTAAGATTCTGTCCGACTTCTAATAAAATTCCGGTTTCTGTATTCTGTTGTACCGTTGCTAAGATGAATTGAGGGGTTTCTATTTTCAGAGTTTCTGCTAATTTCTCCCCCGCATAGGCTAAAGGAACAAGATAGGTTTCTGGGAATCCTTCTGTATATTCTACTTGCAATAAAACAATAATAGCTTGACTGTCTTGATAGGGAATGGGAATGGCTTCTATAATCTTGACAGATTGAAGAATACGAGATTTAGAAAGAAACCAGCGACAGCGATAGATATAGGCGGGTAAAATAGATTCTAGGCGGGTTTTTAGGTTGGGTTGGGTGAGGATTTCTTGCCAATTATTTTGAACAATAAAAGTGGGTAATTGGGCTTGAGGTCGCGGCAATAAAGCGACTTTTGGATCAAACTGGAGCATAAACCAGTAAAACCCATGGGGAGATAAACTCATAAAATAGGAAGAATCGCTAATTTTAGGAAACTCTGTTCGGCCAAAAATCTCCACGGGAACCATGCCTTTAAAGGCGGATAAATCTAAATTCACCGATTGTACAAATCGAGATAAATTAGCCACAATTAACAGATGTTCGCCTTGATAAGTGCGGGTAAAAACTAGAACTTTCCGGTTTTCTGAATGTAAGATTTCAAAGGTTCCCCGTCCAAAGGCTTGAAACCGTTTTCGCATGGCAATAATCCGTTTCATCCAAGATAAAAAGGAATTGGGATTACTACTTTGGGATTCGACGTTAACGGCTTTATAATCGTATTCGGAATCAAAAATTAAGGGCAGATAGAGTTTTTGTGGATTCGCCTGACTAAACCCAGCATTGCGATCGGGACTCCATTGCATGGGGGTTCTGACGCCATTGCGATCGCCGATATAAATATTATCTCCCATGCCAATTTCATCCCCATAATAAAGTACGGGAGTTCCGGGTAAGGAGAGTAACAAACTATTCATTAATTCAATCTGACGCCGATCATTTCCCAGTAAGGGTGCAAGGCGACGCCTGATTCCTAAATTAATTCTAGCTTGGGGATCTTGAGCATAAACTTTATACATATAATCCCGATCTTCATCGGTTACCATTTCTAAGGTTAATTCATCATGATTCCTTAAAAATAAAGCCCATTGACAGTTATCAGGAATGGCAGGGGTTTGATTTAAAATATCAATAATTGGGAAACTATCTTCCATTCTTAATGCCATAAATAATCGAGGCATTAAGGGGAAGTGAAAATTCAGATGACATTCATTGCCTTCACCATAATAGGCCGCCGCATCCTCCGGCCATTGGTTGGCTTCGGCTAGGAAAATTCGGTTAGCATAATTTGTGTCTAAATAACTGCGTAATTGTTTTAAGAGTTGATGGGTTTCGGGTAGGTTTTCACAGTTGGTACCTTCCCGTTCAAAAATATAAGGAATAGCATCGAGTCGCATTCCATCCACCCCCATTTCCATCCAGAAATCTAAGACTTCTAAAATGGCGCTGATCACTTCTGGATTTTCATAATTCAAATCCGGTTGATGGGAATAAAACCGATGCCAATAGTAGGATTTTGCCACACTATCCCAAGTCCAATTTGAAGTTTCAAAATCTTGGAAAATAATTCGGACTTCTGGATATTTTTCTGGGGTATCACTCCAGACATAAAAATCCCGTTCTTTACTGCCTTTGGGGGCTAATCTTGCCCGTTGAAACCAGGGATGTTGATCGGAGGTATGATTAATCACTAATTCGACAATTACCCGAATTCCGCGATCGTGGGCGGCATTTAAAAAGGTTTTAAAATCCTCTAAATTCCCATAAATTCCATTAACATTAATATAGTCGGCAATATCATAACCATCATCTCGCAAAGGGGAAGGAAAAAACGGCAGAATCCAGAGAGCCGTTACTCCTAAATCCTGCAAATAATCTAATTTTTCCGTTAGTCCAATAAAGTCTCCAATGCCATCTCCATTACTATCAGCAAAGGCGCGAACTGGAACTTCATAAATGATGGCATCTTTAAACCACAGGGGATCGTTAGGGAGTTTATTGTGTTGCATTTGCTTGAATTACCTAAGATTTTCGGTGTTTTGTTTAATAGAGTCAATACACACTTGCTCAGTGTAAAACAAATGATCAGGAAAATCATCATTCTTTAGACATAACTTAATAATCAGTCATCAGTGATCAGTCATCAGTTATCAGTTAAGGAGTTATTAGTTAAGGAGTTATTAGTTAAGGAGTTATCAGTTAAGGAGTTATCAGTAAACAGTAAATACTCAAGAAGTGAATAGTAGACAGTCTCTTAACCGCTAACTCTTACACTAATAACTGATCATTCTTATACTGATAACTGATGACTGATCACTCTTACACTGATAACTGATAACTGATCACTGATGACTGAAAAAAACTTGTCTCTAAAGACA
>DATNRE010000583.1:0-9707 GCA_036703685.1 Candidatus Obscuribacterales bacterium | reverse complement strand
AAAAGAAGCGATCGCAATATGGGAAGAATGGGAACCCCATTTAATCTTCATGGATATGCGGATGCCCGTGATGGATGGTTATGAAGCCACCAAACAGATTAAATCGACTATAAAAGGCAATGCTACGGCTATAATTGCTCTAACTGCGAGTGTATTAGAAGAAGAAAAAGCCATTGTATTATCGGCGGGATGTGATGATTTTATTAGAAAACCCTTTAATGAATCAGTCATTTTTGAGGCTCTGGCTAAACATTTAGGTGTAGAATATATTTATACACAACCCCCCATTAGTTCAGTTCAGAATCCAGAAACAGAGATAACGGATCATGATTTGAAAACCATGGCTCCAGAATGGATTAACCAACTTTACACAGCCGCTTTAGAAGCTGATTCTAACCGAGTTCTGAAACTTATGACAGACATTCCAGATTCAGAGATTAATTTAAGACAATTTCTCGTCAAGGCTGTGCGTCTATTTCAATTTGAGCAGATTGTTGACTTAACTGAAACCTTAATCAATCATGATTAGTCCTGGCTTTATTAAATATTAAAAAAATATGAAACTATTGAATCAGAAAGTTTTTCATTATCAAAAATCAGAATTGTTAAGACTGATTAGTATTAACATTGGCTTGGGAATTGCCTATATTATCGGGACAAAGATTAGCCTCAGTGTGGCATCTTTACATGGAGTCTCTGCGATTTGGTTACCTTCAGGAATTACTTTAGCTGCCTTTCTTTTATTTGGTTTCAATATTTTTCCCGCCATCATTTTTGGTTCCCTGATCGGACTGACAAATATCTTTGATTCAGTTAACTCCGTAAGTGATATTTTTCTTCTGAATATCAGTTGTATTTTAGGAAATTATTTACAACCCTTCTGCGCGACATGGATTATTAAAAAGTACAGTAATATTAAAACCTTATTTATTAGTATTAAAGGGATTATTGTATTTATATTAGCCAGCTTTTTTTCTCCCATCATTTCCGCCATTCTGATCATTGGTACAAGTGTTTATACCGGGTTTTATCCTCTGGAAAATTCCTGGGCTACTTTTTTTACGATCTGGATAGCCAGTGGGTTAACCCATTTAATTTTTACTCCCCTATTTTTTATTCATAAAATTTACTCTATCCCCAGTAAAAACAAGATTAAACTCAAGATTAGATGGTTAATTTTATTATTCTTAATAATTGCAACAACTATCATTTTTTGGGTGACATTTATCAAAAATTATTCCGTTGAATATATTTTATTACTGCTGTTGATTTTAACCGTTTTCACCCTGGGTAAAAAATTTGCAATTGTCCTGGTAGCTATTGTTTCTTCCGTAACCATTATGGCCACGACCCTCGGATTTGGCCCTTTTGTCGAAGTATCACGGAACCAATCCCTATTATTACTACAATCTTTTATTGGAGTTTTTTCCATTACTGCCTTAATCCTATCCGCCATTATTGATGAAAAGCAAAAAGCCACCAACAAATTAGAATTAACCCTGGCTAATTTAGAAAATACAGTCAAAGAACGAACATTAGAACTGGAAAAAGCCAAGGAAAAAGCGGAAGTTGCCAATCAAGCTAAAAGTACCTTTATTGCCAATATGAGCCATGAATTGCGATCGCCTTTGAATGCGATTTTAGGCTTTTCTCAAATTATGCTCAGGACGCCCAATCTTCCCCTAGAACATTTAGAAAATGCCGGAATTATCTATCGAAGCGGGGAGTATCTCTTAACCCTAATTAATAATATTCTGGATTTATCTAAAATAGAAGCGGGAAAAACCAGCTTAAATCCCACGGATTTTAATTTATATCAGTTGTTAGATGATTTAGAAGATATGTTGCATCTCAGAGCGGCAAATGCGGGATTAAATTTAATTTTTGAGCGAGATTCTTCCCTTACCCAATATATTTACGCCGATCAGGTTAAGCTCCGTCAAGTTTTAATTAATTTACTCAGTAATGCCATTAAATTTACCCCCGAAGGTGGGGTGACTTTAACCGTGCTTCAACGGGAAAGTCAAGACACCGATAGCGCCCTATTGGAGTTTCAAGTTCGGGACACGGGGGTGGGAATTTCTCCCCAAGAATTGCCCAAACTCTTTCAGGTATTTACTCAAGCCCAAGCGGGAAAAGAATCCCAAGAAGGGACGGGTTTAGGATTAGCCATTAGTCAGAAATTTGTCCAATTAATGGGGGGAGAAATTCAAGTTGAAAGCCAATTGCATCAAGGGACAACCTTTAGATTCCAAATTCGAGCCGGGCGGGGTCACAATTCCCAGGATAAGCCAACGGAGGCCAAGCGAATTGTATTGGGTTTAGTCAAGGGTCAACCGACCTATAAATTGCTAACAGTTGATGATAAAGAAGTGAATCGAAAATTATTAATTAAACTTTTACAGCCCCTAGGATTTGAGATAAAAGAAGCCAGAAATGGACTAGAAGCGATCGCAATTTGGAACCAATGGGAACCCCATTTAATTTGGATGGATATGCGAATGCCGGTGATGGATGGCTATGAAGCGACAAAATATATTAAATCCACCACAAAAGGCAATGCAACCGCCGTAATTGCCTTAACTGCCAGTGTTTTAGAGGAGGAAAAAGCCATTGTGCTATCACCTGGATGTGATGATTTTATTAGAAAACCCTTTACGGAGCATAATATTTTTGAGACACTCACTCAACATTTAGGTGTAAGATATATTTATTCAGAAACAAAACCCTCTGTGTCAGATGTTGCCCTAGATAGTGCCTTGACATCTCAACAATTAATCTGTATGCCCAAGGAGTGGATAGTTGAGCTATATCAAGCTGCTCTTGAAGCGAATACGGGTCTAGTTATGCAGTTAATCACACAAATTCCTCATATAGAAACTCATTTGATACAATCCCTTACACAACTTGTGCGTAAGTTTGAATTTGAACAGATTATTAACTTAGTTGAACCCCTCGTTAGTCATGAATCCTGATTTAGTCGCAGAGAATAAAGGGAATATTCTTCTGGTTGATGATCTGCCAGAGAATTTACAATTACTCAGTGATTTGTTAATTAAACTGGGCTATACAGTTCGCAGTGTCACCAGTGGCAGAATGGCACTCAAAACCGTTAAAGTTAAGCAACCCGATGTTATTTTTTTAGACATTAAGATGCCAGAAATGGACGGTTATCAGGTCTGTCAAGCTCTGAAAGCCGATGAGAATTTATCCCATATTCCGATTATTTTTATTAGTGCTTTAAACGACGTTTTTGATAAAGTTAAGGCTTTTCAGTCTGGCGGAATTGACTATATTACTAAACCATTTCAAGTAGAGGAAGTTATCGCCCGTCTGGAAAGTCAGTTAACGATTCAACGACAAAAAAAACTTCTGGAACAGGAAATTATAAAACGTCGAGATGCGGAGGAAGTGTTATATCAATCCCGGGCGCTGTTATCAAGTATATTAAATAGTTCCCTAGATGGGATTGCCGCATTAGAAGCGCTGCGGGAACCGGAAACCGGAGAAATTAAGGATTTTAGGTGTTTAGTCGTTAACCCGATCTTAGCGAAGGTTTTTGACCGCACCCGGGAAGATATGATCGGTAAAATTATCCTCAGAAGACTCCTCAATCGTATTCAACCCGAACTGTTTTATCGTTTTGTTAAAATTGTGGAAACGGGGGAATCCTTAGAGCAAGATATTTACTATCCCGTTGGGGACTCCTACTGGTATCATTTTGTAGCCGTCAGGTTAGGGGATGGTTTTGCCATTACTATTCGCGATATTACCGGCCGCAAAAAAATTGAACTCGCCCTACAAGAAGCCAATCAAAAATTAAAAGGACTCGCCAATGTCGATAGTTTAACTCAAATCGCCAATCGTCGCTGTTTTGATGCCCGTCTGCAAAAGGAATGGGAGGTTTTAGCCCAACAACAACGACCCTTGACCTTGAT
The DNA here is from genome assembly GCA_036703685.1 of Candidatus Obscuribacterales bacterium. Taxonomy (GTDB): domain Bacteria; phylum Cyanobacteriota; class Cyanobacteriia; order Cyanobacteriales; family Microcoleaceae; genus Planktothrix. The sequence continues at coordinate 5,769 of DATNRE010000583.1, read as the reverse complement.
TATGTTTGACATCGACGGGTTCAAACTCTATAACGACCATTATGGTCATCTGGCCGGGGATGATTGCCTCGTCCAGATTTCTCAAGCCGTGTATCAATATACTCGCCACCAGGATTTGCGCCGCCCCATTGACCTAGTGGCCCGTTATGGGGGAGAGGAATTTGTAGTCCTTTTATCGGGCAAGGATTTAGCCACAGGAATTCAGGTGGCAGAACGAATTCAGCAAGCGATTTACCGTTTAAAAATTCCCCATGAATACTCCCTAGTTCGGGAAATTGTGACCGTTAGTTTGGGGATTGCTTCGGTTATCCCCAGTTTAGAAGTTCAGCCCAATTACTTAATAGAACTCGCTGATCAGGCGTTATACGATGCTAAACAACAGGGACGCGATCGCTATTGTATCAGTAGTAGTTGTTATCTGGAACAGGGAATAGGTAATGGGTAATAGGTAATAGGTAATAGGTAATAGGTAATAGGTAATAAAGATTTATTAACATAGCAAATAACTATAATCCGCGCAATCTGCGTAATCCGTCTAATCCGTGTTCAGATATTTATGTTCGGATTAGCCTTTTAAATTCTAGGCTTGTACTACCGAAGTTAATTAATAGTCCGACTTCCAGTTTATAGACCTTGAGATAATTTAATGCTTGGGCAAAGTGTACATCCTCTAGTTGTTTGGTAGCTTTAAGTTCAACTAATATTTTATCTTCAACGACAAAATCAGCGCGGCGTGTACCGATGGGTTCGGGTAAGTTTTTGTAATAGATATGTTGTTCTATTTCTCTAGCAAAAGTTAATCCTGCTTGATAAAATTCGTAAGCTAGGGCGCGTTGATAAATTACTTCTTGGAAGCCATTACCTAAAAATTTATGAACTTCAAAAGATGCGCCGATTATTTTTTTTGTGATGTCTTCGTGTTTGAAAGTCATAATAGTTATAGCGCAGATTAGAACACGGATTAGAACACGGATTATACGGATTACACTGATTTCACGGATTTTGATGATTTGTTGGTATCACAAAAAAACCAATCCGCGTCATCTGTGAAATCCGCTTAATCCGTGTTCAGCATTTTAATCTTACTATTGCCATCACAAAAAACCCAATCCGCGTAATCCGTGAAATCCGCTTAATCTGTGTTCAGCATTTTAATTATAATTGTCCTCATTCACTCATTTTGTTAACCGACTCAAAAAATACGGTAAACTAAACACTCATTAATGCAAGCTCCACTTTTCATGACAAATTCTGCTCGCCCCGAAATTAATCCCAATCTTTGGCCGCAATTATTACAACAACTGTTAGACCGCCAATCCCTCGACCTCACCCAAGCCTCACAACTTATGCAGGGATGGCTCCTAGAAGCTGTTCCTCCCGTCATGACCGGGGCGATTCTGGCAGCGATACAAGCCAAAGGCGTCTCCGCCACGGAATTAACCGGAATGGCCTCGGTTTTACAATCCTTTGGTTCCTCGGATACCCCCACAAAAGACAATTCCGGCATCATTTCTAACTATCGTGTGATTGATACCTGCGGCACCGGGGGCGATGGAGCTTCCACCTTCAATATTTCCACCACCGTTGCCTTTGTCGCCGCCGCGGCGGGGGTTCCCGTGGCAAAACATGGAAATCGTTCCGCATCGAGTAAAGTAGGCTCTGCGGATGTCTTAGAAGCCTTGGGCGTGAACCTCAAAGCCCCCAGCGAACAAGTCAAACAGGCCTTATCAAAGGTCGGAATTACCTTTTTATTCGCCCCGGGTTGGCATCCGGCCCTCAAAGCCGTGGCTCCCCTGCGTCAAACCCTGAAAGTCCGAACCGTATTTAATTTATTAGGGCCATTGGTCAATCCCCTCTATCCCACCGGACAAATTATTGGGGTTTTTGACCCTAAAATGCTGCCCATCATTGCCCAAACCTTAAATCAACTAGGGACAGAAGTGGCGATCGTTTTACATGGACGGGAACGACTGGACGAAGCGGGTTTAGGAGATCTCACCGACTTAGCAATTTTGTCCCAAGGGGAGGTGAAAACAGCCACTCTCAACCCCCAGGACTTAGGATTAACTCCGGCTCCCCTAACGGCTCTTAAAGGGGGAGAGGTACAGGAAAATTTGGAGATTTTGAAAAATTTATTACAGGGAAAAGGCACACAGGCCCAAAAAGATGTAGTAGCCCTGAATGGGTCTTTAGCCTTACAGGTTGCGGGTGTTGTACCCATGGGCGACCATCAGTCAGGAATTCGTTTAGCTCAAGAGATTTTACACAGTGGTGCGGCTTGGTCAAAACTGGAAGAATTGGTTAAATTTCTTCAGGATTAATGTTATAGCGGGGAACAGGGAACAGGGAACAGGGAACAGGGAACAGGGGGAATGGTTCATTTATATTTAACTGGCTTCTGGAGTCGGTAAAGTTAGGGGAATAGTAGGTTGAATGGGCGGGACTTTAAAGACATCTCTTAATGCTTCTTCTAAGGTGGGTCGCATCACAACTCGGTTTTCACTAGCGACAATAACTCGAACTAAGGTGGGTAAACTATTTTCTTCTGCTTCTAAATATAAAGGTTCAACATAAAGTAGGGATTGTTCAATGGGAATAACTAATAAATTTCCTTGAATTACTCGGGAACCTTGACGACTCCAGAGGGAAATCTGCTCGGAAATTTCAGGTTCTTGGTTAATCAAAGCTTCCACCTGTTCCGGCCCAAATACTAATCGTTGTTTAGGAAAACGATATAACAGTAAACTGCCATAATGTTCGAGATCAGAACGAGCGGCTAACCAAGCGACTAAGTTATTTCGACTAGCAGGAGTAAAAGGTAATAGCAACATAAACTCCTCGGTTTTTTCCGTCGGTAATCGCATGATTAGATAATAGGGTTCCATCGGTTGTTGTTTACTGGCGTAAATTTCTACTGGAAACCGCCAGAGGTCTTCTCGATTATAAAAAACAATCGGATCACTCATGTGATAAGTCAGTAAATGTTGAGATTGAACACTAAATAAATCAACCGGATAGCGAATATGTTGACGCAGGGTAATCGGCATTTCTTCAATAGAATTAAACAAATCAGGAAAAATCTGTTTGAGTGTGGATATGATCGGATCTTGATCTTCTTCTAATGAATAGAATTTAACCGTACCGTTATAAGCATCAACAATCACCTTAACCGAATTTCTAATATAGTTAAATCCCGCCCCTTCAGGATCGGAATAGGGGTACATATTACTGGTGGTATAAGCATCAATCATCCAATATAAATGATTATGATCCACGAAGGGAGAATTAGAGTCAGAAACCACAAGATAGGGGTTACTATCGTAATGAAGAAAAGGAGCGATCGCCTTGACCCGATCTATGATATTACGCCGAAAGAGTAACTTAGTTTCGGGGGTGAAGTTATTGGTAAATAGCATTTGCCAATTTTTTAAATAATAGGCAAATAAAAACCGTTTCCATCCGGTGCCTATGACAATTCCACCCTCACCATCATAGACATTATAAACATTCTCATTCCCCAAGGGAAAATCCAGTTCTTGAACTTTAGTAGAAGTCATAATTTGAGTATTAGTCAATAAACCGTAATACAGTCGCGGTTTACCAATGGGAATAATATTTTTAATGCGCGGAGAAACTTCTAAAGTTGTATCGGGATCTAATTGGGGATCAGCACCAATATTTTTAACAAAAAATTCAGGAAGACCGCCCTCAGCAACCCGATTTACGGGAGAGAGCGTGAAACCATAACCATGGGTATAAACCAAATGTTCATTTACCCAAGTCTTGGCTTTTTCGGGGACTAATTCATAATTTAATTCTCGAGGGGCGATCAGTACCTGTTGTTTTTGTAAACTGGTATTAAACTTTCCTAAAAACTTATCGGGCAAAATAGAATAGCGATCATAATCGGCGTCGGAAAATTCATAATAAAGACGAATTTGTTGTAATTGACGATTGGTTTGTAATAACGGTCGTTTATCCCAAAGACGAATATTATCAATGGTTAAATTATTATTTTGAATATCGGTATAACTTAATTTGGCATTGGGATCAAAAGTTTCAACATTGATTTTATCTAAATTAAAGCCTTGGCGAGTATACTTAATACTATGTTTAATATAGGGTAATTCTCGCTCTAATTCGTTGGGTTGAACAATGAATTGTTGAACTAAATTAGGTAAAATACTTGCGACTAAAATAGTTAGTCCTAAATACCAAGTAAAAATAGCTCGGAGAGAATAGCTATCTGCAAATAATTTATCTCGGCTTGAATTTCGTTTTTTAATTAGATATAGTACCCCCATTTTCTTTAAAAAGATATCAATATAGGGTCTAATTGTTTTGACCGAAAAGAGAGCTTGCCAGATCAAAAAAACAGAAACCAACAAAGCAATTATACATAATAATAAATAACCGGGCTTTAAGATATTGACATCGGTAAAATTAGCCCCAAAGATCACTCCCTCGCTAGAGTACAAAAGTTCATAACGAGCCAACCAATACCGCATTGCACAACTAAACATTAAAAGCCCAGCTAGTCCGTGTAGATGACGTTGTTGGGGTTGGGAAAAACTGGGAAATCGCCCTTGACTGAGACTTTTTCCAGAGAGCAAATACATTAAACAACAAGTAATAAAGCTCACGGAAAATAAGCCAATTAACCAAAATTCTAACAGGTGAGCAATGGGGAGACTAAAAATATAAAAGCTAATATCTCGATTCACCAAGGGTTCAGTTTGGTTAAATGAAGTTGGATAAAAATATTGTAAGAAATTTGACCAATGACTAGACAATAACAAGCTAAATCCAAAAGCAAAGATTAAAGCAATAAAACTAAAAACAATTAAAGGATTCCAGAGAATAGCAATTACTAAAATTACTAAAAAAGGTATTTTCCAACTGTAGGCTTGAAAATTTTTAATCCATTGCTCAAAAATTTGAGGTTCAAACTGAGCCGGAAGATTAGAAAACAAGGGTTGACTCCCATCCCAATGCCAATAACTAATAAAAATCTGGCTATAATGAATCATAATCAAACCCAGTGACAGAGATAAACCCATCACCAGCATTAAAAGCGAAGGTAATCCCAAGGAAAATCGAGGTAAATATTGATGAGATAAATCAAAAAGATGATCGGGAGGTTTATTCTGTAAATGCTCAGGTGAATATTGATAACGTCGGGCAATCACCAAATTTCCCATTAACCAAGCTACAGTAATTACCAAACCCAATAGAGCTAACCCAACTTCTATCAGCAATCGTCCTTTAAAAACCGACAAATAATTAACTTCTTCAAACCAAAGAAATTCACCCCAGAACTTAGCCGTGAGATCCAGAATAAATCCTAAACTCAATCCCACTAAAATAACTTTAAAAATCAGATTTTTTCTCAGCATGAGATTCAATTATAGTGCTCCGCGCTAGGGAACAGGGAACAGGGAACAGGGAACAGTAAGCAGTGAAAGGGTTTCAGAACTCAAAAGTGTCCTAACTGTAATGCGTAGCGCTATAAGCGATGAGAAAGCCTTGGTTGTTATTTTAACCGATCAAATCCCATCAGAAAGGTCTACAATCAAAAGCGTCTTGAGTGGAGTTCATCAGCCAAAATGGATATTAAATTAGTGCTGACCGTGTTAACGGTGTTATTCACAGTCTCCTGTCTGTTCTTCGGAACTAAAAACGGCTTCTATGATAGCGACGATTATCATGGTAACGGTTCCGCCCATTAATTAGGAAGCGGGGGGAGCAGGGGGAGCAGGGGAGGCAGGG
>DATNRE010000582.1:0-4966 GCA_036703685.1 Candidatus Obscuribacterales bacterium | reverse complement strand
CAGTAACTTAAAAATTGCTTGTTCAGAGCGTTGCTGTTGTTGGATTTCTAAAGTTACTAACGCCTCTGGACGCTGTTGTAAAGTATAGAGTTTCACTAAGGATTGATAGCGAAACCAACCCTCTAAATAGTTTTGGATAATGGGTTCAGCATCGGGTAATAATCGGGCGGGATTTTGCCACAATCCCATCAAAACCTCTGCTGTTTTTGCGGTTTTCACCTGACTCGCTGGTTCCGATTCAACTAAACTTTTCCAAGTCTGTATCGCTTTCTCTGAAGCTCCGATTTGTGTTTGTAAAATGCCGATTCTCAGTTGTAAATCTTGATTCAGTTGTTCCAATTCCTGTAAAGAACTTGCGGCTATTTGTTCTTGTTTTTCTTGGAATTTAGCTAAATTTTGGGTAACAGAATCTTGTACCTGTTGATATTGTTTTAGGGCTTCCTCCACCGGAGTTTTACCAATTAAATTATCGCGTAATGTGATTAAACTATCAGCTTCTGTTCCCTGGCCTTGCCATTGGGAAGCATGAAGTAGTAAATTAGTTTGATATAATTCTAAACGGCTTTGAATTTGGGGTTGAGTCCAACTATTGAGTAATGATAAACCCAAAAAGCTAATGGCTAATAAGGTTAAAATTGCTAAAATCCAGCGTTTGGGTGTCATGATTTCAAAACGTGAAAATAAAATATTGCCGAGTTTGAGCCGGAAACCCAACATTCTAACTGATACTGTTCCAAACAAGGTACAATGGCATCTGGCTTAAATTCGGTTCAATCGAAAGCCCAAAGTTCTAACTCCTCAATTTAACAATGACGACCCGCGTAATTCTTGTCCGTCATGGTCAAAGTACCTATAATGCCCAAAGTCGAATTCAAGGTCGCTTGGATGCCTCTGTTTTGACAGAGAAAGGTTCTGTGGCCGCGCAAAAAGTCGGTGATGCCTTGAATGGTTTAAAGTTTGATGCTGTCTATTGCAGTCCTTTGCAACGGGCGAAACAAACGGCCCAAATCATCATCACCCAACTGTCTGACCCCCCTAAAGTAGAGCCCAGCGACCTGTTAATGGAAATTGATCTCCCCCTGTGGGCGGGGATGGAGCGTCAAGCGGTGATGGAACAGTTTCCCCAAGAGTATCAGAGGTGGCACGACTCGCCCCATGAGTTCTCAATGCAGATTCCCACACCGGAAGGAGAAAAACAACATTTTCCCGTATTAGCATTATTTGAACAGGCGAAACAATTCTGGCGAGAAATTTTAGCCCGCCATCAAAATCAAACGGTTTTATTAGTGGCTCATAATGGAATTAATCGAAGTTTGATTGCGACGGCGTTGGGAATTCAACCGCAATTTTATCAAAGTGTACAACAGTCTAATTGTGGGATTAGTATTTTGAATTTTACTAATATTATCCCCGGAGAATTACCGAAACCTGCGGATGTGCAGTTGGAGTCAATGAACTTAACAACCCACGTTGGTCATAAAATCCCTTCTGTACGCCCCGGTCATCAAGGGCCGCGATTATTATTAGTTAGACATGGGGAAACGGAATGGAACCGCATGGGTCAATTCCAGGGACAAATTGATGTGCCGTTGAATGATAATGGTCGGGAACAAGCTCGCAAAGCCGCGGAATTTCTCAAAGACATTAAAATTGATTTTGCGGTAACAAGTCCCATGGCTCGTCCCAAGGAAACCGCAGAAATTATATTACAAAATCATCCGGGGATAGAATTACAATTAGAGCCGGAATTTTGTGAAATTAGTCATGGGTTATGGGAAGGCAAATTTGAGGCGGAAATTGAACAATTTTACCCGGGATTATTAGGGGAATGGAAGACAGCACCCCAAACGGTTCAAATGCCTGAAGGCGAAAATTTACAACAGGTTTGGCAACGGTCTTTAATCGCTTGGAAGAAAATTGTTCAAACCTATAATCACCAAAATGTCACAATATTAGTGGTTGCCCATGATGCGATTAATAAGGCGCTCTTGTGTCAATTATTTAATCTGCCTCCCGATCATTTTTGGAACTTTAAACAGGGCAATGGTGCGGTGACGGTGATTGATTATCCCCAAGGAATTGAGGGTTTACCTGTGTTACAAGCGGATAATATTACCAGTCATTTATCGGGTGGTATTCTCGATAAAACGGCGGCTGGAGCGTTATAGTTGACGGTTGACTGTGTGGAGAGACTAGACGCGCCGTGGTGTGCAGGAGAAAGAGAGAGAGACGCGCCGTGGCTCGTCTCTACTGCACCCTAAAATTAACACCTGATACTCGAATATGAATTGTCAACTTTTAAAGCAAGTTCGTGTGATTGATCCGGTTTCTAAACGAGATCAAATTGTTGATATTTTGGTTATTGACGGTTATATTAAAACCATTGAATCTGAAATTAATGATTATCCAGAAAATACCCTAATTATTAATAGGGAAGGCTTGATTTTAGGGCCGGGATTAGTTGATTTATATAGTCACAGTGGGGAGCCAGGATTTGAAGAAAGGGAGAATTTAACTTCTTTATTGAATGCTGCTGCTGCTGGCGGATTTACTCGGTTAGCAGTTTTACCTAATACTATTCCAGCTATTGATAACCCGGCAACGGTCACATTATTACAACAACGATCGGAAAAGGTTGCTATGCTCAATTCTGAGTTTCAGCGTCCAAAATTCTATCTTTGGGGTGCTTTAACCCAAGATGTTGCGGGTCAACAAATGACAGAATTAAGTGAATTAGCAGATGCGGATATTGTGGGTTTTGCGGAGGGTAAACCTTTAGAAAATTTAGCGTTATTAAGAAGAATATTAGAATATTTAAAACCTTTAAATAAACCCTTGGTTTTATATGCTTGCGATCGCCAATTAGCAGTCAATGGAGTCATGCGAGAGGGGCATGATTCTATATTATGTGGTTTGCCCGGAATCCCCCAATTTGCGGAAACCGCAGCCTTAGCTGCGATATTAGAATTAGTAGAAGTAACGGCAACTCCGGTTCATATTATGCGGGTTTCTACGGCCCGAAGTGTAGAATTAATTGCCCAAGCTAAGGCTCGTAATTTACCGATTACCGCCAGTATAAGTTGGATACACTTATTATTAAATACCGCATCTATTAATCGGATTTGGAATCGACCCTTAGAAGATGACGATCTAACAATTCTTACTTCTATTCCTCTCCCATACAACCCTAATTTAAGAGTTGATCCTCCCTTGGGAAATCCATCGGATCAACTGGCTTTAATTCAAGGACTAGAAACGGGAATTATTGACGCGATCGCGATTGATCATACCCCCTATGGTTATGAAGAAAAAACCGTTGCCTTTGCTGACGCGCCCCCGGGTGTGATTGGGTTAGAATTAGCCTTACCCCTATTATGGGAAACCTTTGTTGAGTCGGGGCGATGGTCAGCCTTAGATTTATGGGGATTTTTAAGCAGTAACCCGGCTATTTGTTTACAACAAACTCCCTATTCTATCCAACCGGATCAACCCGCAGAAATGATATTATTTGATCCTAAAACTTCTTGGGTTGTTAATGCCAATACCCTAAACTCTCGCTCTATTAATACTCCCTGGTTGGGGCAAGAAATTACCGGGCGGGTGATCAAAACTTGGTCGCCTGTATGTTAGTATATATTAGGGATTATCACAAGAACTTAGACTCTAATTTAACATTTTTAAGTAAAAATAATTGACTGTGAAGACTCAAAAACGACCGATTGCTGTAGATTTGTTTGCGGGTGCAGGAGGCATGACCCTCGGTTTTGAACAGGCTGGATTTGATGTTTTAGCCGCCGTGGAAATTGACCCGATTCATTGTGCAACCCATGAATATAATTTTCCCTTTTGGCAGGTGTTTTGTCAAGGTATTGAAACCCTCAAGGGATTAGAAATTAGACAGGATTCTGAGATTGGAAATCAAGAGATTGATATAGTATTTGGGGGGCCACCTTGTCAGGGTTTTTCGTTAATGGGAAAACGGGCTTTTGATGATCCCAGAAATAGTTTAATGTTTCATTTTATTCGGTTAGTGGATGAATTACAACCGAAATATTTTGTTTTAGAAAATGTTCCGGGTTTAACGGTGGGAAAACATCGAGAATTTATTACTGAGATTATTGATAAGCTGCAAAGTCAGGGTTATCAAGTCATAGAAAACTATCAAGTTTTAAATGCTTCTTGTTATGGTGTCCCTCAAGATCGATCGCGTTTATTTATTTTAGGATCTCGGCAAGATTTACCCTTACCTGGTTATCCTCAACCCGTGACAAAATCGCCAAAAGTTAATCCTAAAATTGATAATAAATTGAATAACTTTGCTCCCTGTCCGACGGTTTGGGATGCAATAGGAGATTTACCAAATATTGAACAATATCCTGAGTTATTCCTAAAAGATTATACCTTAGCGGAATATCAAAAACCAAGTAGTTATGCTAAATTATTGAGAGGATTACTTGCAGTTAAAGATAATTTTTCCTATCCGAGAATTTTTGATCAAAATCTGTTAACCTGTAGTTTGCGATCGCGCCATTCTCCCACATCTACCGCCCGATTTGAAGCCACGGAATGGGGAAAAACCGAAAAAATTAGTCGATTTCATAAACTCCATCCCCAGGGTTTATGTAATACTTTAAGAGCCGGAACACCTAGCAACCGAGGCGCCTTTACTTCCCCCCGTCCAATTCATCCCTATACCCCCCGTTGTATTACGGTGAGAGAAGCCGCCCGCTTACATTCCTATCCCGACTGGTTTAGATTTCAAGGTACAAAATGGCACGGTTTTCGACAGGTTGGAAATTCTGTCCCGCCCTTATTAGCTAAAGCAGTTGCTTCAGAAATTATCAAATTTTTGGGGATAATTCCCAGTCAACCAACGGGAAAGAAAAAATTAGGTGATGATGCGTTATTATATCTCAAAATGTCCCAAGCAGCAAAACGCTATAATGTTGATCGCTATGTAATTGAG
>DATNRE010000581.1:0-2636 GCA_036703685.1 Candidatus Obscuribacterales bacterium | reverse complement strand
TTTTGACCTCTGGAACGGGGGATAAAGCCTGTCGCCCAGATGTAAGTCGGAGTAATAGAGGACGTAAGAAATCTACTACTCCGCTTTCTGTTGGGCAGGAAGCCTACTGTGTACGCGAAGCGTCACTGTAGGTAGTTCACTAGTCTTTAATTTATCATTAAGATAAAAACAGTTCATTAGGAGAAACTCCAATGGCAACCAACACCTCTTTAGAAGAACGCATCGCAGCAGTAGAAGCAGCAATTACCGAATTGCAGAAACAAGTTGCAAATCCTCAAGCGACAAATTGGCTACAACAAATTACAGGGTCTTTCAAAGATGAACCAGCCTTTGAGGAGGTACTGGCATTAGGACGAGCAATTCGCCAAGGTGATGAGTCTGTACTAGAAGTGCAAGACGAGCTATGAAATATTTATTGGACACAGACCATCTGAGCATTCTTCAACGTCAAACAGGGAAGGATTATAGCAACCTTTCAACACGCATGGCTCCATACCCACTATCAGATTTTGCCGTATCAATTGTCACCTTTCACGAACAAATGCTTGGCTGTCACGCCTATATTAACCGCGATCGCACCCTCAATGACATAGTGAAAGGATATGAGATGATGGCGCGACTGGTTAGTGACTTTAAAGTATTGCCCCTCGTCTCATTCGATGCGGATGCAGCCACAACATTTGAGCAATTAAAGGCACGACGGATTCAACTAGCAAAGATGGATGCAAGAATCGCAGCAATTGCAATGTCGCGTAAATTGATTTTGTTAACTCGCAATCATCGAGATTTCGGGAAAGTGGCAGGGTTGGTAATTGAAGATTGGACAATTTAAGGTGTTTTTCTTTCCACAGTTGTATAAAGATTTGCAGAATTAATTGTATCAAACCTAATTCATGATTTTATCCTAATTAGGTGGGCATTGCCCACCCAATAGTTTAAACCTTAAACTTCTCGGTAATTCGACGCATTGCTTCCTCTACATTTTCCCGACTATTGAAAGCAGAAATACGGAAATAACCTTCCCCCGCCGCACCGAAACCAGAACCCGGAGTACCCACAACATTACAGGTTTGTAACAGCTTATCAAAGAAATCCCAACTCGATAAACCTTGGGGAGTTTTCACCCAAACATAAGGAGCATTTTCTCCTCCATAAACGCTTAACCCAGCCGCCGTTAATTGCTCCCGAATAATTTGGGCATTTTCCATATAAAATTGAATTAACGCCTTAACTTGAGCTTTTCCTGCTTCCGAATAAACCGCTTCTGCTGCCCGTTGAATAATATAGGAAACGCCGTTAAATTTAGTGGCTTGACGACGATTCCATAACTTCCATAATTCCACATCGGAACCATCTTTGGCTTTAGCTTTTAACCCTTTAGGCATCACCGTAAAAGCGCAACGGGTTCCGGTAAATCCGGCGGTTTTGGAGAAAGAACGAAACTCAATCGCGCACTCTTTTGCCCCAGGAATTTCATAGATAGAACGGGGTAAATTCGGGTCAGAAATAAACGCTTCATAGGCGGCATCATAGAGAATAATAGAACCGTTAGCTTGAGCGTATTCTACCCAAGCGGTTAGGTGTTCTTTGGTTGCCGTTGCCCCCGTGGGATTATTAGGAAAACACAGATAAATTAAATCCACTTTTTGGGTCGGAATAGCAGCAGTAAAATTATTTTCTGCCGTAATTGGAATATAAACTAAACCCCCATATTCTCCATTTTCATTAGCATCTTCCGTGTGTCCTGCCATCACATTTGTATCGACATAAACGGGATAAACCGGGTCAGTGACGGCGATAATATTATCATCTCCAAAAATATCTAAAATATTTCCGGTATCGCATTTTGAACCATCAGAAATGAAGATTTCATCGGCGGAAATATCACAACCCCTAGCTTGGAAATCATGAGCGGCAATTTTCTCGCGTAACCAACCATAGCCCTGTTCCGGGCCGTAACCTTTGAAGGTGTCACGGTTGCCCATGTCTTCGACGGCCTGAAGCATGGCTTGGCGACAGGCTGCGGGTAGGGGTTCGGTGACGTCCCCAATGCCTAAACGGATGATTTTGGTGTCGGGGTTGGCTTCTGCAAACGCATTCACCCGGCGGGCAATTTCGGGAAATAGATATCCGGCTTTGAGTTTGAGATAGTTATCGTTAAGGGTTGCCATAGTTGATTACCAATGCAAAATTTAGGGTGTAATTTCAGTGTTAAAAAGTAACTGAACCTTCTATCATACAAGGGTTTGGGATCGCTTTTTCAAACTTTTGTCCAAAGGGCAAGACCACCGCCTCGACCCCTAGCTGCAATTAGATTGGGAGTAATCACAAAAAAGGTAAAAAAGGCTTGATTCTTAATAGAATCTTGATAAAATTTTTCAGAATTACTGGCGGTTCCGGGCATTTTACCGTCATAAATATTTAAGCCAAAAAGTTTGGAGGTAACATAGGTAAAATCGAAGGCGAGAATATTCTTTTTATCTAAAAACTTTGCGGGGCCAGTGAGGGTTAAATTAAACTGATTTAATTTAACACAATTTTGAATCATTCCTGCGTCTATTTCTGGGGGTGTTTCTATTGTTAAGAAAGGATGGGGAGATCGAGAATAAATAATTTGTAAATTCAAAAAACTGGGA
>DATNRE010000580.1:0-5889 GCA_036703685.1 Candidatus Obscuribacterales bacterium | reverse complement strand
GTTAGATAATGCCGCCGACGAGGTGTTAACGGCCGATCTCTACGTTTGTGCCATGCCCGTTGACCCCCTGAAGGTGATGTTACCCCAGCCTTGGCAACAAATGGACTATTTTAAACAGCTAGAGGGCTTAGAAGGGGTGCCGGTAATTAACGTGCATTTGTGGTTTGATCGGAAGTTAACAAATGTTGACCATTTGCTGTTTTCCCGTTCTCCCTTACTCAGCGTCTATGCGGACATGAGTAATACCTGTAAAGAGTATTCCCATCCTGACCGTTCTATGTTGGAATTGGTATTGGCTCCGGCAAAGGATTGGATTAGTAAATCGGATGAGGAAATCGTGGCCGCGACCCTGGCAGAGTTGGAAACACTCTTTCCCGAGGAAATTCCCCACAAAGCCAAATTGCTGAAATCCCACGTCGTGAAAACGCCGCGTTCAGTGTACAAAGCGACCCCAGGGCGACAAGCCCATCGTCCCTCCCAAAGAACGCCCATCCCTAATTTCTATCTCAGTGGAGATTACACGATGCAGCGTTATCTCGCCAGTATGGAAGGGGCCGTGCTTTCTGGTAAGCTAACTGCACAGGCGATTCAAGAAGATATCACTTCTGATCGGTTTTCGGCTTTAGCAACCCCCGAGGCTGATGTTGCTTCCCCAACTCCTATCCCTTCCTAGCTTATCCACTGTCGGTCAGCAGAACAACGAATGCTACAACTTTCTAAAACTCCGTGCATGAGAACTCTGGCATCTTTGGAAGACTCCTATGAACTCTGCCGTCAGATTACTGCGGAGTATGCCAAAACGTTTTATTTAGGAACTCAATTGATGCCAGAGGCCAAGCGTCGGGCTATCTGGGCCATCTATGTTTGGTGTCGTCGAACTGATGAGTTAGTCGATGGGCCCATGGCGGCGACGACGACGGAGGAAACCTTAGATCGTTGGGAAGAACACCTAGAAGCAGTGTTTGCCGGACATCCAAAGGATGATGTGGATGTGGCTTTGGTGGATACCCTCCATCGTTTTCCTTTGGATATTCAACCCTTTAGAGATATGATCGCGGGTCAACGGATGGATTTATACCGCAACCGCTATCAGACGTTTCAGGAGTTGGAACTCTATTGTTATCGGGTGGCGGGGACGGTGGGGTTAATGTCAACGGCGGTGATGGGTATAGAACCTCCTATTGTTACCCCTTGGAATCCTAACCCAGAAATTATGATTCCTGATCAAGAAGCGATCGCTTTAGGAATTGCCAATCAACTCACCAATATTCTACGGGATGTGGGGGAAGATGCCCGACGGGGCCGGATTTATTTACCCTTAGATGATTTAGCGTTATTTAATTATACAGAAGCTGATTTATTAAAGGGGATTGTGGATGACCGTTGGCGGGGATTAATGCGCTTTGAAATTCAGAGGGCGCGGAAATTCTACGCTGAAGCGGAGCGGGGAATTAGTGTTTTAAATCAGGATATTCGCTGGCCAGTTTGGACGGCGTTAATTTTATATCGACAAATTTTAGATGCGATTGAAAAGAATGAATATGATGTTTTTAGCAAGCGAGCCTATGTCCCTAAATGGCGAAAAATGATTTCATTACCCGTGGCATTATTAAGAGCAAAGGTTTTATAGGTAGGAATAATTGGGTAATGGGTAATGGGTAAGAATTAATTTATTAGTCAATCAATTAATTCTTACACTGATAACTGATAACTGATAACTGATAACTGAGTTAGACCTTGACTGGACGCTGTTCTAAGACGACTTCAAAGCGTTCTCCGGGGCTGGGGTTAAGCACTCGGGGGGATAGGTTTTCTTTGGCTAACATCGACCGAAAATCCTCTAAATTCCCACTGGCTTTTAGGAATGAAACTAATAAGCCCTCATAGACCACATCCCCGGCACCGGCCGTGGGTAACATGACCTGGGGACTGACTAATTGGGCTAACTCTAAAGCCGTTTTTTGTCCGCGAATAATTGGCCCAATTAAAGGTAAACTAATATCAATTAATGGAGTAATCACGACATCAATAGGAGCCAGTTGTTTTAACTGAGGATCATGATATCCATGGGGTTCATAATAAACCGTATTTCCTGTGGTTAACTCCTTGACCCAATAGGCATTTTCAAGCGTTGTTGGGCCAATGGGAGAACCGGGAAGGGATTTAATTTCCACTTGATTCTCTATATAATAAGTGGCTCCATGTTCTAAGGCTTGAACTTGAGTATATCCTAACCCTTGAACCAGTTTAGCGGCACTGGGAGAACCCACCACGGGGATATTTTTATTTAGTTGTTTGAGGGTTTCAGGATGGGCATGATCTTCCAATCCCTGGGATAATAAAATCAGGTCAATGTTTTCGGGAATGGGTCGGGGATTTCGTCTTTCCCCCTTAAATAACCAATGCTGATTCCCAAAGGTTAATGCACCGACTAACCAAGGGTCAACCAAAATTTGTTTTCCGCCTATTTCCCATAACCAAGAATTACTATCAAGCCAAGTAAAATACATAGAGGTTTATTGTGTCAGATTACTACTATTGTAGATAAAAAATTAAATAATATTAGCGCGGGTTCCGACCTTTCTACAACAATTTAACTAAATGGGCTAATTCCGGCATAATTAATTGTTCCATTGCCAATTTTACCGCATTAGAAGATCCAGGCACTGAAAAAACTAATTTCCCTTGATAAACCCCAGCTACTGCCCGGGAAGCAATGGCTCTTGACCCTATTTCATGATAACTCAAAGCTCTAAAAATTTCCCCAAATCCGGGTAAAGTTTTTTCTAATAATTGTTCGAGGGCATCATAGGTCGTATCTCGAGGGGCAATTCCGGTTCCCCCATTAAAAATACAAGCATTCAATTCAGGAATTTGACAGAGTTTTTTTAATAATTCTATAATCTCTTGGGGTTCGTCTTTAATAATTTGATAATCGAGAATTGGATACCCGGCATTCTGTAGAAATTGGTGAATTAATTGACCACTTTTATCGGTTTCTCGGGTGCGAGTATCACTGACTGTAATCACCGCACAACTCACCCGAAATTCTGAATTATCGGGATGGGGAACGGTTGAAATCATAGGGGTAATAATGGGGAATGGGGAATGGGGAATGGGTAATAGGTAATAGGTAATGGGTAATGGGTAATGGGTAATGGGTAATGGGTAATGGGTAATGGGTAAGAGTTAATTGATTTAATTAATTAACCCTTAAACTGATGACTGATAACTGATAACTGATGACTGATGACTGAATTAGGATTTACTAAATTCTAATCCATTAGCTTGGGCATAACGCTCCATAAATAACATAAAACGTTCCCATTCTTCAGGAGATTTCATTAAATGAGTTGCCTCAATTTCCGTAGGTTTTCCATTAATAAATTTAGCGTTAACCTCACGGGTCACGATTTCCCCATCATCATCAATCATATACATTCCCGTGATGTCTTGGGTGGCATCATCTGCTAAGGCTTTAGGATTGAGAAAATAAAATTTCGCTGTCCCTTGACTACCATCTCGTGAACGAGTTAGGCGAACATCGGGAATTGCATCTTCATCAATCCCTCTTGAAAACTGAATTTTAGCTACCATATTGTTTTGTTAAACCTTTATCGTTTAAGAGTTAACATCTAATTATCTCATAATATGGCAATCAACGATAGTCTGAAAGTATTGAGGATTGATAGCCTCCTGTCAAAGCGTCAAAAACTAACGGGAGAGTTAAAATAGACCTAAGCCCATCACAAACAGGAATTACCTATCACCTAAGAGTAGGGGCAATTCATGAATTACCCCTAGGTATTAGGTGACTGAATACTATCGACCAAAATAAACAATTGCGCGAGATAAACCGGAACTTTGCAGGTAAGTTTCCCATTGTTGGGCTAACTGTTGATTAACAAAGGGCCCCACCGCAACAAAGGGATTAGAAGTTGCTTGTTGCATCTGAATACTTTGGGAAGGAACGCCCAAAGCCACGATATTTTCAGCAACAGAAACCAGTTGATTTCTTGGGCTAGGAATTAGGATAAAATAGCTATCAGTATTACCTAATCCTAAACCCGAACCGGGGAAGGATGGCAAGGTAGTGGGGGGGATATTGGGAATACTGGCTAAAAATGTTTGTAGTTGGGCGGTACTGTTAATAATGGTCGAAGAAATCCCCGCTAAGGATAACTTTTGACGGAGTTGGTCAGCATTAGACTGATTCACAAAACTGCCCGCTTGAATAATTAATTGTCCTTGATAAGTTGATGTTTGTGCATTAGGAGAAATTTGGCGAACGGCGCTTAAAGAATTGGTGGTCGGACTCACATACACTTGATATAATCCCAAGTCCGTTGTGATGGGAATTTGACCCGGAGGAATCGAAGTTCTAATCACTTTAATATCCGTTTGGTCAGGAGGAATGACCATGGGATTAACCTGGACTGGACTGTTTAAATTTTCTCCAGGTTTTAAGTTAATTATTTCTCCTTGAACTCCTTGTTGTCTTAAGTCTTGAATCAGTTTTTGGGCTTGATTTTGATTAAAATAAATTCCCAGATCAATAATGTTACGATTATTATATCGTTGGAGCATGGCTCCGGGCTGAATTTGCTGCACGACTTCTAGCAGAAAAGGACTCTCCCCATTCACATAAACCCCATAACGTTCTTGAGCTAAAACCGGGGAAACCATTCCCCCCCATAGTATTAGGCTAGAAAATAGGGGTATTTTCCCAATCAATTTTGTTAAGCGATTTGTTTTTTTCTGTATTACAATAGAATAGACTGACATTTTGGTGTCCTCCCGTTTTGAGTCGGTTCGGTTGATGTTGGCAAGTGAGCCAGTTCAGATTAATCAAAACTGGCAGATCAGTCAAGATTAAAGTTAGGTTAGTTAATCAAAATTAGCAAGTTATTCTAATGCAATTATGAGCAAAGTTGTTGTAGGTCTTTCCGGTGGAGTCGATAGTTCCGCCGCCGCCGCCCTGCTACACCACCAAGGGTATGAGGTGGTGGGCTTAACCCTTTGGTTGATGAAGGGAAAAGGACAATGCTGTTCGGAAGGAATGGTGGACGCAGCCTACATTTGTGAACAATTAGGTGTTCCTCATCATATTGTGGATAGTCGAGATTTATTTCAGACCTATATTGTAGACTATTTGGTGGATGGATACCGGGAGGGAATTACCCCCTTACCCTGTTCTCAATGTAATCGGACGGTGAAATTTGGCCCGATGTTAAATTATGCCCGGGAACAGTTAGGAATTGATCGGATTGCCACGGGTCATTATGCTAGAATTGATTACGATGAAAAGGGCGATCGCTATCAATTAAAACGAGCCGTAGACCGCAATAAAGATCAGTCTTATTTTTTATATGATTTAACCCAAGAGTTACTCGCTGGAACCCTATTTCCCCTGGGAGAAGTCTTAAAAACCGAAACCCGTAAAATCGCTAGTCAATATGAATTAAAAACCGCCGACAAACCCGAAAGCCAAGATTTATGTTTGGTAGAAGCCAATGGCTCCATGCAGGCTTTTTTAGATAAATATATTACGGGTAAAACCGGAGATATTATTAATACCCAAGGGCAAGTTTTAGGACAACATGAAGGCATTCATCATTACACAATTGGACAGAGAAAAGGCTTAGGAATTTCTGCCCCTAATCCCTTATATGTTGTCGGAATTGATGCGGGTCGGAATCAAGTGATTGTGGGGGATAGAGAGAGTGCCGTCCAAACCGAATGTACTATTAAAAGAGTCAATTGGGTGTCTATTTCCCCACCCAATACTCCCATTCGGGCCGAAGTCCAAATCCGCTATCGGTCGCAACCCCAAGCTGTTACAGTGATTCCGATGAATCCCCCAGATGGAGCAGAAATTGATCCCAAAAT
>DATNRE010000579.1:0-3014 GCA_036703685.1 Candidatus Obscuribacterales bacterium | reverse complement strand
CCCCGTTCTCCGAGGACGGATGCAGTCAGAAATGGTTAGTCTGGTTCTCGATATTACCTTGATTGATAACTCCCTTTTCTTGCAACTTCGACCAGTTCAGGTTTTGGATGGATGGTTGTTGGGACTGGAGCTTGTTCATTTCCGCTTGGATATATTCGGCAAGTCTGGGATTTGGATCTGCCTGTGCTGCTGCTAGCAATTGGATTAATATTTGTTTGAATTCGTCATTTCGATCGGCTACTGATTGCACTTCCAGCATTGCTTGACCGTAATCTAAAGGTTGCTCAGGCGCAAGTTCAATCGCACTCGCCGTATCTGGAGACTCGTCCTTGAGTAATGACCAAAACTGGCGAACCCTTGCTGTTACGACATCTCCAATATTTTCTCCGGTTTTTTCCAGGGCTTTGGTTGCTAGTACAGTTACGAGCGCGGTAAATATAGTAATAGGTTCCATTTGTAAGTTCGAGCGATAATTGATTACTTATTTTAGAGAATAGCAAGACCTGCCAGGGGTTACAACCCCTAGCTAATATTTCAGTCCGCGTTTTTCAGATTCTCAAACAACTTAGTCAACTTGCTCTTAACTAATCCCCAACCTCAATGGAAAATTTTCCATTCGTGAAAGATCAATCGTCTCGTTTCCCAATTCCCCCAGTGGAAAAAACTCGTTTGGAACGTCCTATCTGATGAGCGATCGCATCTAAAGGATCTGAACCATATTTACTGGTTGTCCCCGATGCGTCTGGCGATTGCGGGGGAACATTTCCCCCCGGATCAGGTAACGGTAACATCCGTTCAGCCTCCTCAATACGCTCGTATAATGCGGCGGTAAGTCCCTCAAGATTAGTCAGTTTAACCCGACTTTCCAAACGGGGTCTAACTTGTTCATCCCACAACGCCTCACTTTCATCTTTGCGCTTCAAATCCGCTTTAGGAATGGGGATAGTCAGTGCGTAAGGAATCGACCCTTCGCCACCGGAACTGTAACCGGGATTGGTAATCACACATCGTCCTTGGGGAAATCGCAAAATTTCGTCAATGGAAAATAAAGGCATTTTTTGCAGAGATTCGTTCCAACTAATCGAGCGATTACTGGCAGATTGACCGCCAAAAGAGCGACTGGTAGACTTACTTTTGATCAAAATTTCTTGATCACCATAACGCTCTGAATATTTTTTTGCCGTGTCCGTATTTCCAGGGTTAAATAGAATGTGGGTGCTACACGCAGAAGCGATCGCGGCTCCCATTTTCTCCCCATACCCTTCATAAAGTTGTTCCAAACTTTGAATTCCTAACAGAAAACAAGCTCCATTAGAACGATATTCATTAATCCATTGTGGCATCCGTTCTAATCGAATTGATGGAAATTCATCTAATGAAATAATCAACGGATCTTTTCGGGGACGACTTAAATTAGAAACCACCAACAAGTGAATAGCCGCCGCCAACAAAGGCCCAACAACAGAGCGTCGCTCATCATCAAGTTTAAAAATTATCATTTGACGACCTTCAAACCGAGTCGGAATATCCGATTTCCCCAAAAAAGCTCGCAGTAAATCAGCTTGAATAAAATTACTAAACGTTCCGGCGGCGGTTGTTAGAATTCCTGAGATGGTTTTTTCAGCATCTTTCGCACTCAAAAATTGATTAAAACTCGTGGCTACCCACTCATCAATTTGCCGAGATTGAATCGCATAATCAAGTCGTTTCACTAAATTCGGCAACCTCAAAATTGCATACAGCATTGCCATATCAGGATACTTTGAACCTTTCACTAATTGCAGTAAAGCTTTAGCTAATAAATCTCCAGCTTTTGAGAAAAATTCATCACTTTTTCCTTGATTAGAACTCGCATTGCGATTAATAACTTGACCAATTTCTCCCGCCATTACAGAATCTTGAGGAGATTTCATAAAATCGAGGGGATTAATTACACCAGAATAAGCTTCCCCAGGTGCAAACACCCAAACTTTATAACCGTAACGAGCCGCTAAAGGAGCATGAAGTTTAAGTTGATCTCCTTTTTTATCGTAAAGAAGAATAGGAAATCCTTGCACCATTGCACTTTCAATTGCTCGATCAATCGTTGAAAATGTTTTACCAGATCCCGGCGCTCCAATCACTAAAATTGAGCGTTCTGCATGGGGTAACCAAACCGTTGGACTGGCGCCTAAAGCCGTTTGAAAAGTTGCTACAAAACCTCTTAATTTTAATCCCCGCCACCAATAGCGAGGACTCCCACACCACAACGTTACTTTATTATGTTTATTCTCTTTAATTTGTTGAAGTGCTAACCGAGTTGCACCTACTTTTTCCAGGGTTCCACATTGTTTTCCGGTGGTAATTTTTCCTCGACTCCCGCCTATAAATCGAGAGGCTACCAGTAGAACAATAAACATCCCTAGGGTTAAATATCCTTCTGGGTTATTATACTCTTGAAACAATCCTTTAAAATCTAGTGAAAATAAAGGAAGGGGTTGTTCTGTTTTTTGAGAAGTCTGAGCCAAAATCGGATTAAAATTATTCATATTACAACTCCAATAAATTATCCTTAATTTACTGAATTAAAAGCAATTCACTATTCAAACTCAAGACAGATTAAATTAAAATTAGAATTACACCTCAAGAATGAATTAAAATAATTGCTTGATAACTCCCAACTGTTAACTGTTAACTGATAACTGTTAAGGGGAGGCTACCGCCTTGTAAGGGCGGAAAATTTATCTCTGTTTTTAAATGGTTAAGACGAATGGTAAAGTCAGAGCTAAAAGCTCTATGAATCTAAAAAGGGCTGAAGATCCAACTTCTTTACAGCCCGAAAACCTGAATTTTGAAATTGACTCAGAACTTTTAGAATCCCGTTACAATTTTGTTAGACGACCCATTCTTCCCTATGGGATTGTTGTCAATGAACAAGTGGCAGGTATTTTAATTCCCGAAGATCAATTAGAAAAAGCGAATTGGTTAGTTTTCCCAACCGATGAGGAAATGACAACCATTAGTTTAACAGAAGA
>DATNRE010000578.1:0-5068 GCA_036703685.1 Candidatus Obscuribacterales bacterium | reverse complement strand
AAAGTCAGTTAGCCCTAACCTTAGAATCCGCCCACTCCCGTCACCGCGTCCTACACGCCGCCGATACAACCGGACGGGCAGTAATTACGACCTTAACAGAACGAGTTTTAGAAAGACCGAATATTAAAATTATTTCCCCTGCCTTTGCCCTGGATTTATGGATGGATGCCTCGGGTCAACGGTGTCAGGGAGTCAGCTTAATTCATAATAGCCATATTTATTGGGTGAAGGCCAAGGCCGTTGTCCTGGCAACGGGGGGAGGAGGTCAAGTCTTTGCTCACACCACCAACCCCGGCGTGAGTACGGGGGACGGGGTGGCAATGGCCTGGAGAGCGGGAGCATTACTCCGAGATTTAGAGTTTTTCCAATTTCACCCCACGGCCCTAACCCAACCCGGGGCACCTCGATTTTTAATTAGTGAGGCGGTGCGAGGAGAAGGAGCCCACCTGATTGATTCCCAGGGACACAGATTTGTATTTGATTATGACGATCGGGGAGAATTAGCCCCCAGAGATATTGTGAGTCGGGCGATTTTTAGCCATTTACAAAAATTACGGCAAATTGCAGGAGCCAATAGTGAACGGGTTTGGTTAGATTTACGCTCAATTCCTGCGGAGAAAATCCAGTATCGGTTTCCGAATATTATTCAGGTTTGCCAACAATGGGGGGTTGATATTCTCCATGAGCCCATTCCTGTGACTCCGGCCGCCCATTATTGGATGGGGGGTATTGTTACTAATACTCAAAGTCAAACGTCTATCCCTGGACTCTATGCCGTTGGTGAAACGGCAAGTACGGGAGTTCACGGAGCCAACCGTTTAGCGAGTAATTCTTTGTTAGAATGTTTAGTATTCGGCGCCCAAATGGCATCGATTGAAGATCTCGGTTTTACTGAAACTGAATCGGGTGGGGTGGGGTCTGCTCCCGTACCTAAATCAGTATTACCCGCCGCCCAATGGGAAGAACAATATGCTACCATTAAAACAATTCGATCACAGTTACCCGATGTTCTTTGGCGGAGTGCCGGGATTTGTCGCCAGTCCGATCATTTGCAGGAGGGATTAATGCAAGTAAGAACATGGTCTCAAGAATTTTTAGGCTTACCTATCAGCCAATTTTTATCGACTCTACATCCCAATTCTGCGGCTGAACAGGAAATACAAAAAATCGCCCACAGCGACCTAAAACAGTGGGGAGAAACCTATAACTTACTGAATATTGGAGAGTTGATTTTGAAGAGTGCAGCGTTTCGTCTCGAGAGTCGTGGGGGCCATTTTCGACAAGACTACCCGCAGTCAGACCCAAACTGGCAAGTTCATACCTTAATTCAAGAAAACCGCATCTGGAAATCTCCGCCCGTGCTAGATTAGGTTCGAGAACCTGAACCGTCACCTTCCGGGGGTTTTCCCGTATCAGGCGGAACGTATTGACAGATTAACTGCGAAGTGTTCAGATGTTGATACAATTGCTTGAAACTGACCTCGGTAGTCTCCCCTAATTTCATCCCAAGGGCTAAAATTACAGCCCCAGTCAAGGGCAAACAGCTAATCAGTGCAATTGTTTTTTTTAATCTTAGGCTTGAAACCATAATCGTTTTACCCCCTAATTAAACCTCAAGTTCTTCAACCAGGGCAGCCAACGATAACAAAACTGCCTTTGTAGTTCAAGTATATCAATTATATTCCGTAATTACACTGAGTTATCAGGAAAAATTTTTGACATACTTCCTGATTTCCAGACGCAACTGTTATTTTTGGGCTTGATAAAGTTGTTTAAACAGACGTTGCTGTTGATTGTGATCGATAATAGGTTCGGGATAACCGCAGGATTTGCGATCGCGAGTTGATATCTTTCCGGTAACTAACTGTTCAGTTTCTAAACTTCTTAATTCGGGCAACCATTGACGAATATATTCGGCTTCTGAATCGAATTTTTGGGCTTGACTAGCGGGGTTAAAAATCCTTAATGGTTTGGTATCCATACCACTAGACGCACTCCATTGCCATCCCCCATTATTAGCGGCTAAATCCCCATCCATAAGGGTTTGCATAAAATATTTTTCTCCCCATTGCCAATTAATAATTAAATCTTTGGTTAAAAAACTAGCCACAATCATTCGACATCGGTTGTGCATCCAGCCGCTTTCATTTAATTGTCGCATAGCCGCATCAACAATCGGATAACCGGTTTTTCCTGCACACCAGGCTTGAAAATGTTGTTCATTATTATGCCAAGGAAAGGTTTTAAAAGGTTCTCGATAAGCCCCTAATTCTAATTCGGGAAAATGATATAAAGCGTGTTGATAAAATTCCCGCCAAGCCAGTTCCTGTTGCCAAGATTGAATCTGGTTGCTGGCTTCATCACTGCGGCAATTTTCCATGGCTTCGAGGGTTTTTTCCCAGACTTTTCTAATACTAATTACCCCAAATTTAAAGGCTGCACTCAGTTGAGAAGTACCATCAATGGCGGGAAAATTTCGCTGTTCGTCGTATTCAGATAACGCGCGATCGCAAAATTCCTCTAAGCGTTCTTGGGCGGCTATTTCTCCCGGTTCTAAGATTAAGGAATTTTCCCAAATAAAGCCTAATTCTTGGGCTGAAGGTAGGGGAATAACGCCGATTTTTTTGGCTAATTCTTGTTCGGTTTCGGTTAGACCGATAAAGGTGGGAGAGAGGGGAGGTTTAGGTGGAGCTTTGGGTTTGAGACTAAAATTCCGCCAAAAGGGAGTATAAACTTTATAGGGTTCTTGAGATTGGGTAAAAATTTGATCCGGGGGATGGAATAACTGATCCCAAGTGGTTTTTGTAATAATTCCTAGGGAATTTAAGGTGGCTGAAACGATGTGATCGCGTTCTCTAGCAAAGGGTTCAATATCTAAATTAAAGTAAACCGCTTTAGCTTTTAATTCTCGGGCTAATTTATGAATAATTGCTTCGGGTTTTCCTTCTAATATTAATAATTGACTTCCTAATTTTTGATATTCTTTCTGTAGATATTCCAAACAACCAATCATATAGTGAACTCGCACCGGAGCGATATCATCTCGGTTTAAAATATTGGGATCTAAGCAAAATAAACCGATCACTTTAGAACTGGCTTGACTCGCATTAAACAGTCCTAAATTATCATCAATTCTCAGATCCCGTCGATGCCAAAATAAAATTAAATCTTCAGACATAGGATTAGATTTTAGTCTGTATATAAACTGTATTTATTTTATCATATTTTAACCTCAATTAATAATTAATATTGCAGATTAAATATTTAAAAAAGGTTTAGCTAATAAAAAACTAGAAATTGTTTTAGCATCTACGGGTTCACCGTCTAAAATCGCTTGTTCTAGTTCTTTAGGAGTCATTAAAACCGTCTCAATATCTTCATCTTCGTCTTGTGCCGGGGGTGTTTCTAATTTTTCTAAATCCTGGGCTAAAAACGCATAAATAATTTCATCACAATACCCGGGTGCTAATATAAATTGTCCCAATTTTTGCCAGCGATGGGCGCGATATCCGGTTTCTTCTTCGATTTCTCGCTTAACAGTTTCGGCGGGATCTTCATTAAGTTCAATTGTTCCGGCGGGAAACTCTAAAGTTCGTCCTGAAACCGCAAACCGATATTGTTTGACTAAGACTAATTTTCCTTCTGAAGTCACGGGAATTACTAACGCCCCCCCGGGGTGACGAATACATTCCCAGTCCCCTTCTACGCCATTGGGAAGACGTAAAGTATTGACATCAAAACTGAATTTTCGTCCTTGATAAAACAGACGATTTTGTAAAATAGTTGGGGGTTCTGATCCGGGTTTGGTCATAATATTAAATAGTAGTAGTAGTAGGGGAGAGGCGCGCCTCGCCCCTACGCTGAAAAAATTACAGTTTTTGAATCCCTGAACAACTAACGGTTTCCAACAGTTGAAGGATCGTTTTTTGGGTTACAGGATCAACCCAATTTGGGGCAATTTCCGCTAAAGGAACTAATACAAACCCTCGTTCTCTCATCCGGGGATGGGGAATTTTTAACGTTGGAGTTTCCCAAACTAAATTATCAAACAAAAGTACATCTAGGTCAAGGGTTCTTGGCCCCCAAGGTTCTCGTCTGACTCGTCCTAGTTGGTTTTCAACCGCTAATAGTATTTCTAATAGATGCTCCGGTTGTAGTTGAACTTCCAGAATAGCACAACCATTAATATAATCCGGCTGTGGAGGGCCAATAGGAGGAGTTTGATACCAACTTGAACAGGATTTAACCTGAATCTGGGGATGCTGATTTAGGAGATCTAATGCGGTTTTAACTGTTGTTTGAGAGTCTCCTAAATTACTGCCCAATGCGATCGCAACGAGCCTAGATTTCATGGTTTTAGATATAGGAAATCGGTAATGGGTAATGGGTAATGGGTAATGGGTAATAGGTAATGGGTGATGGGTAGTAGACTGACAACTGGTACGGGCGGGTTCTTTAAGATC
This sequence comes from Candidatus Obscuribacterales bacterium, assembly GCA_036703685.1. Taxonomy (GTDB): domain Bacteria; phylum Cyanobacteriota; class Cyanobacteriia; order Cyanobacteriales; family Microcoleaceae; genus Planktothrix. The sequence goes on along the minus strand of DATNRE010000578.1, from coordinate 605 downwards.
TTTATTAATCACTTAAATCTTGATGAACCCGCCCCTACAATTGAGGACTGATTAAGTTTCCTGTGTATTCCCCCCCGCAAATTGAATTGGACTACCGGGTTGACCAATATTACTATCAAATTTAAAGTCGGTAATTCCATCAAGAATGGCAATTAATTCTGTCTGTTCTCCAGTTAATAAATAGATCGCGGTTCCTTGAGGTAAATTTTCCGGGGCGGCGGCGGGTAAATAATTACCAGGGCCTAAAAGAATCACATCTTCAGTGGGATTAAAATTAAGAATTAGGGCATAATCCACAAATCCAATAATACTTCCTGCCCCATTAACATAATAGGTTTGAGTTCCGTCTCCCAATGCAAAGGTATCATTTCCCACTCCTCCACTTAGGGTATCAATTTCCACAAATCCCGCCGGCTGAGAATTGGGGTCAACACCAATTAGAACATCATTTCCCTTATCACCACTGACGAAATCATTGCCAGCGCCACCAATCAGGGTATCATCCCCTTGACCTCCATAAAGACTATCATCACCTTTACCCCCATTGACCTGATCATTTTGCTTATCCCCCCGTAGAAAATCACTCCCTAGACCTCCCCCAAGGG
>DATNRE010000577.1:0-3902 GCA_036703685.1 Candidatus Obscuribacterales bacterium | reverse complement strand
CGATTTCATCCGCAAAATCACCGGCCAGAAACCCGGTTTCTTTGGTCTTGTGCGTAAGTCCTGTTAAGGTAAGTTAGGTCAATACTATCATCCCAAACTATGCCTAGAACCGTATGGATAGCCCGCCATGGCAATCGGATTGATTTTGTCAATCCCGCCTGGTTTGATACCGCCCAACGACCATACGACCCCCATTTATCCGAGGATGGTCAAATTCAAGCCCAACAATTAGCAAATCGTTTAGTCGGGGAAGGAATTACTCAAATTATTGCTTCTCCCTTTTTAAGAACCGTACAAACCGCCCATGCAGTGGCTAAAAAATTAGATTTACCGCTCAAATTAGATTGGGGTTTAGGAGAATGGTTAAACCCAGAATGGATGAGTTGTCCTGAAACATTATCCCCAGAATTTTTAGCTAAAAAATTCCCTAAAATTGATTTATCCCATCCTCTAGGAGTTCCTAATTATCCTGAAACTTGGAAAGATTGTTTACAACGAACGGCCGAGACTTCCCAACGTTTAGTGAACAAGTTTCCCGAGGATAATTTATTATTTGTAGGACATGGTGCTTCGGTATTAGGGACAGCCATGGGATTGATTCCTACCCTAGAAGAAATGGATATTAAAGCCTCCCTTTGTTGTTTAGTTAAAATTGTTAAAAATGGAGAAGAATGGCAGTTAGAACTCAACGGAGATACCTCCCATCTGACGGCATTAGAAGCGGTTATTCGGTTTAATTAAAAGTGCTATAGCAATCCTATTTGATTTGTGTTCAAAATTGTTGATCAAAAGGGAACAGGGAACAGGGAACAGGGAACAGGGAACAGGGAACAGGGAACAGGGGTAAGACTTTTGACTGTTTCATGTCAGTATTGAACAGGACTTACGCATCACCGCTATCCATAGTAGGGGTAATTCATAAATTACCCCTACATCTAGGGTTACATCCCCAAATTTGCGTAAGTCCTGTTGAAATGTTATAGCGCTACGCGCTAGGGAACAGGCAACAGGGAACAGTAAGCAGTGAAAAGGTTTCAGAACTCAAAAGTGTCCTAACTGTAATGCGTAGCGCTATACAACCTATTTAGGATTGCTATATCTTAAAAAAGAAAGGAAATTGAATCTTCCTAGTTTGAGGATGATTTTAACTTCCTTTCCCGTAATATTTTATGACGAAATGGGTTTGGTTAAATGGCTACAATCCGCATCATTCACAATTGTAGAATTAATCCGGGCGGGTTGAACTTCAACACCGGCAGGGAGGGGGCGATTTTCGGGATGGAAAACGACTTTTTTACAGACGACTTGGCTACTTCCAACGCCAGCATAATCCCAAATATACACCACTGAGTCGGGGGAAGTGGCATTAGCAGAAGGAATCACCCAGGAACTCAGCAAAACTACTTGCAAAGCCACTAAAGCTGCAATCACAAACTTTAGCATAACTTACTCTTGGTTGATAAATTGATGACTATTGTTAGTATACCCAATATTGTCAGGGGATCAAACAATCAATCCCTTTTTTAACCCCGGGGGTAATCGCGCCATTTAAAATTATATCAAGAAGTAGCTTTTTCTGTTTTTGCAGGTGCGATCGCTTTGCCATTAATTTCCTGTAAATAGAATCCACCCACGGTGAGTAAAAACAGAAAATAACTGACAACTTGAACAAAATATAATTGATCCCGATAGCCAAATAAGGCTTTTAAAACAATCCCAGGAAATTGTTTATCAGGTAAAAATCCCTGGGAATTTAATACCAAATTTCCCAATAAACAGGAGGCAGGTTGAGTCAAACATAATCTTGTATATTCAGGATTAATTTGAGCTAATATTCCCACTCCGGCATCCAAATGTTTGAGGACTGAAATCACTAACCCGGCTACAATTAATAATAGAAAAGTTCCCATAAATTGAAAAAACAATCTAATATTAATTTTCACTCCCCACTTAAACAGTAATAATCCCAATCCCGCAGCTAGTAATAAGCCTAAAACCGCCCCAATAACAGGCATAATTCCCTGTTCAAAGGTAGCTAATATAAAAACAACGGTTTCCAGACCTTCCCGTAAAACCGCAATAAAAATTAAGCCAAAAATTCCCCAACCGGCTGCGGTTTTACTTTGATCAATAGCCACTTTAACTGCCCCTTCCACTTCCGATTTTAAGGATTTAGATTGTTGGGTCATCCAAATCAACATCCAACTTAACATGGCGATCGCAAATAATCCAATTCCTGCCTCCAAAAATTCTCCAAAAACCGGGGCATAGGGATGTTCAGAAGTTCCTATTCCTTGAATTAACCAGCCAAATAGAACACCAAAGATCGCACTGGCAATTATCCCCGCCCCTACCCCAGAAAACACCCAAGGATTCAGATCACTTTGTTCGGCTTTTTTCAAACAAGCTAGAACAATTCCTACGACTAAAGCCGCTTCAAACCCTTCTCTTAAAGTAATAAAAAATGTAGGTAATGCCTCTGTTATATTCATAAAAATTGTATGCTGATTTAATTTATTTTTGGTCAATGGGCTGGAATTAACCAGCCTAAAAATCATCAGAAATTAACTAAAATCCCGTAACATTTTCTTGATTTCAATATTGTGTAATTCCTCTTGACCAATCATGGTGCGAGAATATTCTTCCAAATAAATACTCGCATTTTCGACCACTTCTAGCAAATCTTTATACAATTCTAAAGCCTTGCGTTCATGGGCTAGACTTTCTTGTAAAAGATCCCTGACCGAATGCTGATAACTTTCTTCAATCGGGGCTATTTTTTGGCTAGGGTGTCCTTCTAAACCCGTGAGAATTTCTCCTGCTTGTTGAGCATGAAGTAAGGATTCCGTAGCTTGAGCTTTAAAAAACTGTACAATGGGCAAACGATTTGGCCCAGTTACCATCAAAGAATAATGGGTGTAACGCACCACCCCAGCTAACTCGAATTCCATAATCGTGTTTAGCAATTCAATCGCTTTTGGCAGATCCAGATCTCTCATACTTTGTCTTTAACCTAAAACATACTTTACTTATTATGACAATAGTTGATCCTCTTGGGAATAATCAGTTAAAATTTTTATCTGTACCCATCAGAAATTCTTAATGTTTATATTAGATTAAATCCCCCCCTAGGGGATTGCAAATTTAGAGAAAAACTTGTTTTCTATAGAAGTAAAGATTTTATTGGCCCAATTTTAAATGAAAAAACAACAAATTAGTCTAATCAGTTTAATCATAGCCGCTCTGATGGGCTGTGCTCAACCTGAAACTCCCCAAGTTCAAAATACTCCCAATATAGCACAAACCGGGGAAATTGGAACCGTAAAATTTCAAGCTAATGGAAAAGATTTTGTCAGAAAAGGATTAGTTTCTAAGGACGGCTGGACGATCAAATTTGATCATGTTTATCTCAACTTTGTTGATGCCATGGCTTATCAAGCTGATCCGCCTTATAATGCCGAAACAGGAACTCAACCCAATGCTAAAACCAATATTAGTTTAGTGGTAAAAAAAACCGTGGATTTAGCCGAAGGAGATGACACAGCACAGGCAATTATTGTCAATGAAGTTCCGGCTCCTGCGGGAAAATATAATGCGATTTCATGGAATCTCAGAAAGGGAATAGACGGAGCGATCGCGGATCAAGTGATGGTGATAGAAGGAGTAGCAACTAAAGGAGATCAAGAAGTACCTTTTGTTCTCAAATTTGATCGGGAAATGCAGTTTATTTGTGGCGATTATGTCGGAGAAGAACCCAAGGGAATTTTACAACCTGGGGGAACCACTAATTTAGAAGCAACCTAGATGCAAATGGAACGACGATGAAAACAAACAAAGCGATGGGACGTCGGCAATTCCTAAGAAGTAGTACAGCGGTGGCCACGGGCTTGGCCGTTTGCAGG
>DATNRE010000576.1:0-3554 GCA_036703685.1 Candidatus Obscuribacterales bacterium | reverse complement strand
GGAATTTGAGCACGGTCAGTATAAACGCTTAAACTATTAGATGTTCCCCCGGTTAATTTCAACCCATTGATTAAGGAAACAACCGCTTGAGACCGAGTTAAATTCTGATTCGGTCGGAAAGTTTTATCGGGATAACCTGATAGGAACCCCGCCCGATTTGCCTTGTCAATTGCCTCTTTTCCCCAAAAATTTGCCGCCACATCAGTAAACACAATTCCTTCACGAATGGGTGTTAATTCAAAGGCTTTGAGTAACATCGCCGCGTGTTGGGCGCGGGTTAAGGTGGCATCGGGTTTGAACGAACCATCGGGGAACCCGCTAATAATCCCCATATCCGCCAAACGTTCAATAAAGGTTCTCGCCCAGTGGGAGCCAATATCGTTGAATTTCGCCCCTCCAGGAACGGGGGTTGGGGTGGGAGTAGAGCCGCCGGGGGTTGGGGTCGGGCTGGGACTCGGGCCAGGAGTTGGGGTTTGATTGGCGCTAAACTCAATACTGCCTAAAGTTCGGGTGGGGTTAATTTGATTTCCCACGGAAACTAAGGTAAATTTACTGGCATTCTGCACATCATATTTGCCATTATCAACAAATATATTTCCCCCATTATCTTGAGGGCTACCAATATCCGGGGCAGAATCCGCAATTACCGTTAAACCATCTTGCAGATTTTTCTTAATTTGATTTTTTCGTAATACCGGTTTAGACTGTCCTGATAACACAATCCCAGAGCGGTTCTCCAGAATTTCGTTTTCAATAATTAGGGGCGAAGCTTGGGCTTGAACAGAAATTGCATATCCGGTATTTTGGAATTTATTTCCCCGAATTTCTCCTTTTGCATTTCCCGCTAAAGCAATTCCATTACCCACATTTTCAATAAAATCACTATTCGTCACCGCAGCAATAGCCGTTCCGGTGGCAAAAACCCCTTCCCGTTTGGATTTGGTCAGGGTACAACTACCGATATTACAGTAAACTGATTCGACCCAAATTCCCGTTCCCCGGGTTTGGTCATTGGTAACGCTTAACCCCTTCACCGTTGAGTTATTTTCCATCAAAATCGTCACATTCTGAGCCGCCGAAATGGGACTACTGAAGCGACCACTTCCCAGAATGACGACATCTTTGCCCTTGGTGGTTTCATTCCCAACCAGGGTTACTCCTGAGCGCACAATCAGGGGAAATACTTCCCCCGTAGTGGCGTTATAGGTTCCGGGGGCGACTTGAATCAGGGTTCCCGACTGGGCTTGACTAATAGCCTTAGCAATGGTTTTTAGGGGGGTAGATTGACCGCCGGAGGCCGAATCATTCCCGGTGGCCGAATTAACAAATAAGGTTGCAGATGCGGCGGTTGGTACGCTTTGAGTCACGACTTGTATATTTCCTTTAATGCGAGTAGGACTAAGAATATTTCCAAAGGAGGTTAAGCTGGCTGTTCCAGCATTCTGGACATCAAAACCGCCGTTATTGCGAATCGTATTTCCACCGGGGGTTTGGGCTGTTCCTAAATCCGGTGTAGCTTGATTCATAATTACTACCCCATCCCCGCTATTGCGTTCGATTAGGTTTTGGCGCAGAATCGGTTGGGAGTCCCCGGCAATTAATATCCCCGAACGGTTTTCGACTATCGCATTATCCCGAATTAACGGAGCGGCTTGATTTTTCAGGGAAATCCCATATCCGGTGTTTTCAAAGGTATTGCCTCCGATTTCCCCTTTCATGTCTCCTTCAATAGAGACTCCATACCCTTCATTTTGCAGAAAAATACTATTGCTTATTCGGGGATTTCCCGAACCTACGGCATAAATCCCTTCTCGTTTGCACCGGGTAAAGGTACAGTTAGCAATTATCGGAGATTGGGATTCAATCCAAACTCCCGTCCCTCGGGTTTGAATATTGGTAACGGTTACGCCTCGCAATTGGGCGTTATTTTCCATCAAAATTGTGATATTTTGACTCCCCGCACTGCTACTGCTATGGAGTCCATTGCCTTCGATTAAAATTCCACTTCCTTTACCGGACTCATTCCCGATGACTATTACACCATCCGCGACAGTAAGGGGAAAGACTTCACCACTTAAACTACTATAAGTTCCGGGTTCGAGATAAATTGTGGTTCCCGACTGAGCTTGGGAAAGGGCTTTTTTTAGGGTTTTAAAGGGTTTATTCGACTCCCCGGAACTAAAATCATTGCCAGTGGCGGGGTTGACGTAAAGAGCTACCATAATTTTGTTTGTGTTGACACTCTCAGGTCTGAAGACACTGAGATTCTGCGGACAGAATTAGTTTAACCTAATTCTCGCTACGACCGCCAAAGATCGTCTACTGAGTTGATTGAGCATTATACTCAGTCTTCCCGATACTTTTCTTAGAATATTGGCTGCCCCATTTAGGTCAGCATTAACAACAAAACCATCGGCTGTCCGATAAAGTCCCCGCTTAATTCTATTCCCAGATGCTTTCCACCCCATCGGTTTTTCACCGTACTTGGGTAGGGAGTCTCCATCCAAGAAACTAGCTTTTGAAGTATAGGCTTCTTCGGTTTCAACAAATTTAATCCCGTGTAAATCACAAAGTTGTTTGACACGAGATTTTAGTTTACCCAAAGGCATTTGAACAAATTTTTGATTATTCAAATTACCTAAATTAGCATTGATTTTAAACCCTTCATTCCAACCCATTACTAAAGTTCCAATCCCATATTTCAGACAATGGTTGATCATTAGTTTAGCTGCCTTATTAATCCCGTCACGCATCTGGTGATTGCGCTTACGAGTTATACGGTCTAACCAATTATCCCAATATCCTTGGGGCTTGCCTTCTTTGCGTATTGACACCTTTTTATTCCAAAGTTGATTTTTGGCTTTTAAGTCTCTAGCATCAATTAAAAAGGAATTTCCTAAAGTATCAACACAAGCTGCTAAATTATCAGCAGTCCCTAAATCAATAGACAAGGCTTGGTTAATATCTAAATTGTGTTTTTGTTTTTCTACTTCATAAGACATTTCTAAGTAAAAAGCACCATTCTTGGGTAAAATTGTAAACTCTTTCACCTTGGAATAATCAAGATTTGATGGCATAGGTAAGAAAAATTCCGATACCCCAAACCATCTTTTAACTGTTGTTCCGAGGGCAAATCTAAGTTGACCATCAATCAAGGTTGGTCTTTGTCCTCCCGAATTAGGGTAGGCAACTTTAAACAGTTTAGAACCTTTTAAATAACCAGGAGGTTTAGGTCGAAAATGTAATTGACCTTTGATGTACAAATCCCTCAGATTTTTAAAAGATTTAAAGGATTCTGCTACCGACATTAACGTTTGCTGCATCGGTGTTGATGGCATTGATTGTGCCAATAAAGATTTTGATACCGATGGTTCAGATGCTAGATCAAACTTTCCTGTCAATAATTTACCTGTCTTGAAAAATGTTTGACGAGCAAAATAAATTCCTGTGTTGTATAACTTTCCTGATTGTTGACAAAGATAATCTATCAACGCATGGGTTTCAGCGTCAGTACAGAGTAAAACCTGTTGCACTCCCATTGCCTTATTAAGTTT
>DATNRE010000575.1:0-3429 GCA_036703685.1 Candidatus Obscuribacterales bacterium | reverse complement strand
CATCATTACATTGTCCCACATCCATCAATCGAGGAATGTTACCAATTTCACCTAATTCTTTATCAAAAAAGCGGAATTTTCCACAAGCTAAGGTGAGGACAACACAATCTTGGGGAACTTTTTCCACAAATTCTGTATAGTAACTGCGTCCAGGTTTGGCCCCATCACAACCGCCGACTAAAAAGAAGTGACGAATTTTGCCCGCTTTCACCGCTTCAACCACGTGATCTGCCACACTTAAAACCGCATTATGAGCAAATCCGGTTTTCACTTCCCGGGGGGTTTCATCATCCAAAAAGCCGGGGAGTTCTAGCGCTTCTTGAATCACTGGAGTATAATCGGGAATACCATCAGCATTTGAGGGTAAATAGCCTAACCCCGGATAGCCCACAGGCCCAACTGTAAACAATTTTTTATCATAGGTTTCATGGGGTGGCATTAAACAATTAGTTGTCACCACAATTGCCCCGGGAAACTTAGCAAAATCTTTGGTTTGATTCTGCCATGCTGTGCCAAAATGTCCGAACAAATGGGGATAATTTTGTTTTAAAATCGGATATCCATGGGCGGGTAAAAGTTCTCCATGGGTATAAACCGTAATCCCCGTATCTACGGTTTGTTTTAACAGGGCTTCCAACTGTTTAATATCATGTCCCGAGACTAAAATAGCCTTGCCTTGACGATGATTTAAGGGAACCGTTGTCGGGGTTGGATGTCCATAATGTCCGGTATGTCCGGCGTCTAATAATTCCATCGCCCGGAGGTTCATTTCTCCGACTTTTAATGCTAAACCGACCCAGGCATTTACGTCTAAATCCTGCCGATCTAAAGCAATTAGGGCTTCATAGATGAACTGATAAATCTTTTCATCCTCTTGACCCAGTTCGTAGGCGTGGAAGGCGTAGGAAGCTAATCCTTTGATGCCATAAATGGTGGTTAATTGCAGGGAATAGATATCAATATTTCCACTGGCTTTTTGAATTAAATCTAGGGCAAACTGTTGTCCCTGTTCCGATAAATTTTCCTCAAAATCCGGCTGATAATTACAAATTTCCGGCCAGGAAATGGGGGTGGGACTTTTACTTTCTACTGCTTGTTTTAAGGTTTCCCGAAATTGTAAAGCCTGTTGAGCCGAGTCAGCAAATCGCTTGGTACTAAAGTTAACATTAGTCATCGTCGAAAACATCGATTCACAGGTAAAGCGATCAATTTCTCGATTGGGAATTCCTAACTCATAGGCTTTTAAGGCAATGGGGGCAATACTGCGTAAGCAATAGACTAATAAATCTTGGATTGAATTAACTTCTGGACTTTTACCACAGGCGCCCCATTGATGGCAGCCATTTCCACTGGCAGTTTGTTCACATTGTTCGCAAAACATTTTTTATGATCCTTACTTAAAAGTATTGGATACAATGGGTGGATTTTGAGCTTTGTTAACCCCAATATCGTCACCCATTGCAGATAGAAACCGTCTCATCTTCACCGGAGGTTAAGACCCCGAAACCCGTCCGCTTTCTTCCGGTTGCAACAGGGCTGCATATTCCTCTGGGAAATAACGCAACGTACTCAAAACCGGGTTAGGGGCCGTTTGTCCGAGTCCGCATAAACTGGTGGCTTTGACCATTTCCGACAACAGTTTCATTTTCTCAATATCGGCGGTGGTGGCTTGTTTATTGAGAATTTTGGTTAACATTTGATACAGTTGAACCGTTCCAGTGCGGCAGGGAACACATTTTCCACAGGTTTCCCCCCGACAAAACTCCATATAGAATTGGGCAACTTGCACCATACTGGTATCTTCGTCCAGTACCACCATGCCCCCTGACCCCATCATAGATCCTAATTGGGCCAAGGATTCATAATCTACCGGGGTATCTAAATGTTCGGCCGGAATACAACCGCCCGATGGCCCTCCGGTTTGCACGGCTTTCACCTTCACCCCGCCCGGAATACCGCCGCCCATCTCCTCGATAATTTGGCGTAAACTAATCCCCATGGGGACTTCAATTAAGCCGGTATTGCGAATTTTGCCCGTGAGGGAGAAAATTTTCGTCCCCTTGCTTTTTTCCGTGCCAATGCCGGAAAACCAGTCGCTGCCTTTTTTAATAATTGGGGCAATATTGGCCAGGGTTTCGACGTTATTAATTAGGGTAGGCTCCCCCCATAACCCGGAAACGGCGGGATAGGGTGGGCGAGGGCGAGGAGTGCCGCGTCCCCCATCAATGGAGGCAATCAGGGCGGTTTCTTCCCCACAGACAAAGGCCCCCGCCCCTACCCGGATATCGATGCGAAAATCTATTCCCGACCCAAAGACTTGACTGCCTAAAATTCCCTGACGTTTGGCTTGTTGGATGGCTTTTTGTAGACGGGAAATGGCCAGGGGATATTCGGCCCGGACGTAAATATAGCCCTGGGTGGCTCCGACGGCATACCCGGCGATCGCCATCCCTTCTAAAATCCGATGGGGGTCACTTTCCAACACACTCCGATCCATAAAGGCACCGGGATCTCCTTCATCGGCGTTGCAGATTACATATTTCTGTCCCGGGGGCATTTTGGCAACGGTGGCCCATTTTAATCCCGTGGGATATCCGGCTCCGCCCCGGCCCCGTAGCCCGGATTTGGTAATTTCCGCCACCACCTCGGCCGGACTCATTTCATAAACGGCATGGTGGAGGGCTTGGTATCCCCCCACGGCGATATATTCGCCAATTTTTTCCGGGTCAATTTTACCGCTATTTTCTCGAACAATCAGCAGTTGACCACTAAAAAAGGGATGGTTGCGATCGCCTTGGACGGGTTTGGCTTCTCCCCCATTCAGGGCTTCAATAATAGACGGGGCTTCTTCGGGGGTGACTTTCTCGTATTGGAGTCCGGCGGGTTCGACTTCCACAATTGGCCCCCGGCCACAGAATCCCATACAACCCACCCCGACCACTTGCACCCGCTCCTCGAGTCCGGCGGCTTTGACGGCTGCATCCATTTGGTCTTTGACACCCAAGGAATTAGAAGCCACACATCCGGTTGAGGTACAACAATGCACCCGGATCGGTTTTTGGGATTTTTGTTCCTTCTCGGCTAATTCTAATAATTCGCTATATTCCATAATTTCTGTTTTCCTCTATATCGTCGTAGGTAATGGGGAATGGGGAATGGGGAATGGGGAATGGGGAATGGGTAATAGGTTATGGGTAATAGGTTATGGGTAATAGGTTATGGGGAATGGGTTATGGACTAATAACTGGTATGGGCGGGTTCTTTTAGATCTTTGTTAATTACCGCGTATCTCGATAAACCCGACCCTACAAATGATTATTGCAAAAAGTGTTAACTCAAACTATCAATTAAGGTTTGAACTCTGTCTTTAATTTCATCTCTAACTCGATGAAAAGTTTCTAAAGGTTGTCCGTCAGGATCATCTAATTG
>DATNRE010000574.1:0-3091 GCA_036703685.1 Candidatus Obscuribacterales bacterium | reverse complement strand
AAAAACGAACCATCATCATATTTTTCCCAGTATTTATCATTCCAATACCGCCATGATTGCTGTTGATTATAATATTTAAAACGCTGTTGAAAATCTTCTCTAATTTCTTTAGCAACTAACCGAGGGATGGGTCTACCTTTTGAGGGTTTATCATCATCCTTTGTGAATTGCTGTTCCCATTGTTCTATGAGTTGAGCCACCTTAACGGAATCCAAGAAAGCGTCCTTACCATTGGCTTTTATGAAATCATCCATACCCTTCCACTGAGCATCCCACGAAACAATCCTAAGCTCTGTTCCGTGTTCACGGGCTAAATTACAGAACCTACGGATAGCCTCTCTACAGTGGGGTTTATCCCGGTAGTCTGAGTCAAAACAGAGGTACTGCGTCCCCCCACGTTCAACCCAGTTTAAGACTTCGGGGGCCAGTTTTTTACCTTTACCAATATTCCAAACCCCGGTTAAGGCAATTGTGCCCAAACCCAGAGACAAACCCGCCCCGGCTTTTTTTACCCCTTCTGTCCAAAAAATAGGGTCACTGAGACTGTTATAGAGATTTTGCCAGTAGTTATCATTCCCGGGCATTTTTAGAAACACGGCATCCGGGGTTATGCGACTGGCTGTTAAATATTTGGCGTCGCTATCTTGTTCGGGGTCATGGTGGGGGTTATTTGGTTTGAACTGGCCGTACCTTTCTGTGAGGTATTCTCCGGTTCTCCAGTTAATACCCCGACACCACCATCCGGCATCTTTTATCGGGTGTTTGGGTTTAACCCGTTTGTTGGCATCTTCAGCGCTGATGGATTCAATGTTTGAAGTGGCGATCACCTCACTGACGGCACTACCTTCTACCCATTCCCTTAAATGCTCTGTAGCCACATAGGAGACTTGACTATCTTTCGGTATGTCTTGTATTGATTTCACTAAAACTCACCTCCTTTTTCCGTTGCAGGGTTAAAAGGGATGGGTTCATAGTCAGTATTAGTCTGGATTTTTTCCTCATGGCAAGGGAAGTTTTCCGGTGTTATGCCTTTAGGGAATAACTCTTTAAGAGTGCTAAATCCTACTTCTGCAAAAGCCTGACGTTGGGCATGGCTTAAACTTCTTTCTGTATCGCTACAAATTTTTAAAATCTTGAGAGAAGTTAAGGCTTGTATAGATAAATCTCTCACTTGATTTCTTAGGCGTTTTTCGTTGTGTTCAAGGAGTTTGATTATGTTACTTTGTTCATCAGCAACATAGGTTAATTGTTGATTTTCTTCTTTTAACTGTTCAACTAGCGTATCTAACCCGCTATTCGCCCCTTCTAGTTCAATCAATTGCTCTTGTAATTTGTTGAGTTGAATCGGTGCATATTCTTGAATTAGATGGTTAATAAAAGAAACTTCTAATAAACCATTTTCACAACAACGCTCCTCCTCCTCTGAGTAAGCTGATAATATTTCTGTAGGTTCCCCGTTGGAACAAACCTCTGCCTTGACGAAATCAAGAAGATTGTCTAATTTGTGTTTAGGTAGTGCAGGAAGCCAAACTAATAATTTAGCAATAACTTTCCCGTAATCACTTAATCCTGTTATGTTTAATTGTCGTTCGTTCTCTAAGTTCATTTGTTCAATGTCCATGTCAAGCCTCCGATAGTTCTAATAGGTCTTTGATTTCTGCCAAAATTGCTTTGCCCACCTTGTATTTGTAATTTTTGAAACCCATCACGTCTTTGATGATTGCGCTATCGCTTAGACCATCTTCCAATGCTTCTAAAACAGGTTCAAAATATTCTTGTGCTAGTTCACTGAGTTCAGGTTCTGAACCGTTCTGAACTCCTGAACGATTTAGTTCACCCCGTTCTGAACGGTTCTGAACGGGAGCATCATTATCGCTGTAATCTTCATGAACACTATCGTTTAGGAGTTCAGAATTGGGTGAACTGAGTGAACTACCCCGTTCAGCAAGTAGAAACTGAGCGATCGCTGTATTCGTACTTTGAGCGAGGTATAAATCACTTGCGAGGGAGTGCTTAAATTCAGCTTGTTCTCGTTTATTTAGGGCATCAATTTTAGGTTTAAGTTTGCCTAATTGATTGGAAAGGTAGAGGGATGTGCTACTTGCTGAAATAGCGTAGATAATAGAGCCAAACCGAAAAATTCTATGCCAGTTGTTATTGGTGTCACGGGTTAAAAATGGAGTGAAAAACCAGCAAGGCAAGGCAGTGGTTAACAGAACAATATTTAGAATATGGTAGGTTTTCCAATTCTGCTTAATTGCTTCGCTTTGAGCGTTAGGATTGATTATCGAACCCATTGGATTGCACCCCCTACAAACAACGCTATTCCTAAGCCAATGATGAACAATAACCCTAAAAGCCACTCTTTATCATCATCGGTTTTCCGGTAAAAGTTCACCGCACCTGTAGCACCTAAACCAATGGAACAGAGAATGATTAGGATAAAGAAAGGTTCTCTCAATTGATTAACTAATAATGCTAGTAACGCTAATAAACTGGCAGTAGCAGCAATCAAGAGAAAGAACCCGATAACGCGGTAAAATTGGATCATTATTTAAGGCTAAAGTTGGGCGGCTAACTGACTGATTGCTTGGTCGGCGGCTTGAGCGGCTTGTTCTAATCCTTGACCTAATTTGGCGTATTCAGGACGCAAGCCATGGAGATACTTTGCACTGGTGTTTTTATACCCTTGCATCCGTCGCTCATTCCGGGCTTCGTTACGGCGGTATTTTTCGTGATAACGATTAATAACTGTGCCGTTGTTGCTGATTTTTTCTAACTTTTCATAAGCCTTTTTACTAGCTTTACGTTTCATCCGTTCCTGTTTTTCCACTTCAGTCAAAGCGTCTGCTTCTTCTTCTGTGAATGCCCGTGCTTCTGTAACAACAGGGACGGCGCGATAACTTTTCCAACTGCCAGGGCTGTCAGGGGTAATCGCATTTTGAGCAGACTTTTGATGGACTGAATTGGCGTCTAAGTTGTTGGCTTGACCCTGAACAGGTGCAACGTTGCCCCCGTTGAAATCGTCTCCTTTGAAGTATCCAAGCATTTTTTTTCTCCGTGTTATTGAATTTGCTTAAGACTGGTTGCT
>DATNRE010000573.1:0-2064 GCA_036703685.1 Candidatus Obscuribacterales bacterium | reverse complement strand
ATAACAATCCCGAAGGCTAAAGCAATTTGAGTAACAATCGGACGCCAATCATTACCTTGTTGGGCTTGGTTATAAGCAAACAATGCGGCAGAGGCAACCAGGAGAAGGAATACACCTCGAATGGCATTAAAAATTAATGCGATCGTGGTCGCATCAATGGCAGTTCCCCCTCCAGCGGCTCCTGCTTCTGTTGCTAAATTCGTCATAAATTGTTCAAGACCGCTTAAGAAAATAGCTTGGGCTGGGGTTTGGAAGTTATTAAGTAAAGTTGTCACTGTAATAACAGCAACCGCTAAATGCCAAAATCGAATTTTACTGCCTAACCCTTTTTCGAGAATGGGGATAGTTTGCATGATTTTTTGCAGTCCAAAGAAAATTAAGGCAGCACAACTAAAAACACTGATGAATAAAGGTTGAACTAAAGTTAAATAAACCGTGACCATCAAACAAATTGCAATGCAAAGTAAGTCAGCTTTATTAAGGTTGAATTTTCGCATTAATTTGTTCAAGGGATTTGCAGAGCGATGAAAAATGGGTTGAGCGGTTGAAGATGAGGATTTGGAGTAAAAAGAGTTCTTGTACATAGTTTTTCTCCTGCGTTCGATAATTTAAACTTCTAATTCGTCGTCATTCAAAGACACATTTTTGGGTTTTGGAGCATGGAATGAGCGGTTGCGTTCGGGAGGAGTTGGTGAGGAAGATTGAGTTTTGCTAGGCTGTTCTGAGGAATCGAGTAATTGCTCCATTTCAGCAATAGGAATACGACACTCTCGAATTTCGGGTGGTTTTCCTGATACTAAAATTGCGTCAAATACAGCAGCATCATTCTGGCGTGGGTCAGTTCCAATTAATTGTTTTGACCCATTGGGTAGATCAAGGATTTCAAACTCGTATTTGATAGACCCAGGTGTATTCTGACTTTCACGGGGTTCTCTCCAAGAAAATACGGGTTCAGTTTCTCCTTTAAATCGCTTGGGAAAGGCAGATTGGAAGGTTTCAACGAGCGCTTGGGCGGTTGCAAGTTTGTCGTATTCCGCTTCTGTCTGAGGCAATTTAAAGATGGCTTGCCGTTCTTCTGGGGTTAATTTGTCTTGATTGGCCCCAAATTTCCAGCGCTCGCTTTCTTTTGTCCCTGAGAAGATATCCTGTCCATCACTGCCTATAACAGCAACTTGAATTTTGTGATGATCAGGAGTAACATACAGTATGCCACCTTGCTCAAAAGGAATTCCAGATTCGGGAGATTGTCCAGTCGCCAAGGCATAATTAACTAAGCACTCGGCGACGGCTTCACGTTGCTGTTGTACTTTTTTTTGAGTCACAATTTTGCTTAGGAGATCTTCAGGTTCGTCATCAATCAATGATTCCGAAGGAGAAGGAACAGAAGAATTTAGAGGGTTAGAAACAGGTAGAGTTGAGTTAAGTTCGGTATGGGATTGAGTGGAAACTTGAGGTTTTATGGTTTGCTCTAGTTCCTCAACAATTTCTTCTAACCGATCTAACCTTTGTGACAACTTTCCTAAATAATCTTGAATTTGGTCAAGTTGTTGGTTAAGGCTGACATTTTTATTAATTTCGAGTGGAGGAGACCTTTTATAATTCGGATCAATTTGATTTCCGAGTTTATCAATTTTCTCTCCAATATCAACGGCTTTAATTTCAGTATCATCAATTAAGATGGGATCTTTTTGCTCGGAGGTGACTTGCTGTTTCTCTTCTTTAGAACTAATTAGCTGGTTTTGGAAAGTTTTATTGGGTTTAACCTTTTGAGTTCGTTCAGAAAGATTTTCAGTTCGTTCTGCTAAGGTTTCTAAATCAGCTATTACGTCAGTTTGTCGAGCGCGAATGCTAATTTCCTCCGTTCGTTCATTTAAGGTTTTAATTTGCTCCAGAATTTCCTCAAGTTTTTCAGCTTGATTGTTTTCCTTCGCTTGGGTAATTCCATCAATAAGTTCTTGAATGCTGTTAACTGCTAATAATCCCATTAAAGAAGTCGCTTGAAGGGTTAAACCTGTGACGGTTAATCCATCAATTTCACTGGATTTAGCATTAATGATTGAACCT